>JAJYGR010000349.1 GCA_021790655.1 Acidobacteriota bacterium
CGAGCCCACTGAGGTGGAAAATTATCCCGATGGCCCTGGTCCGATGCGCGGCGCAAAGTTTGAAGAGCGTTTTCGCGGTCGCCATGTATTGCAGCGCGATGAAAATGGCCTGGAAAAATGCGTGGCCTGTTTTCTATGCGCGGCGGCTTGCCCTGCCAACTGCATCCATATTGAAGCGGCGGAGAACACAGCCGAGCAACGGATTTCCAGCGCAGAACGCTACGCCAAGGTCTACAACATCGATTACAACCGCTGCATCTTCTGCGGCTATTGCGTTGAAGCGTGCCCGACGGACGCCATTACGCATGGGCATGGATTTGAACTTGCCTCGCTGAACGCCACCACCTTGGTGATGCGCAAAGAAGATATGCTGGCGCAGATGCCGGGATCCCCGGCCATGACAGATTTGTCCTCTCGCTAAATTGTAAACAGTACAGTCGTTAAGATAGAACAGCAGGGCAGTCAAGCGCCTGGTGGTTTCTATGCAGGGTTTTGCAATGGCACCGTTGTCACTATCGACTTTGTGTCTGTTTTGTTCTTTGGAGGTATACATACACGTGATTCGGTCCCACTTTTTACCTATCAGCATGGCGTGCGCGTTGGCATTTGCATCCAATGTCCAGGCGCAGTCTGTCGACAAAGCAAGTGCCGGCACCGCACAGCAGCCTGCACAGTATGGCCCTGCGTTTCGCAAGCTAGAAAAGGGCCAGGCGCCCCACATGAAGGTGCAGGTGCTGAACCATAGCAAAGAGGAAACAACCTACGCCGTCATTTTTGGTAAGGGAGATGAAGTACTCGCTGGCTTGACGGAGTTTGCAGAGGAAAAACATCTTGGATCCAGCAGAATTACTGGCATAGGTGCGATCCAGGACGCAACGCTGGGTTGGCTGGATCCACAAAGAAAAATGTATCGCCTGATTCCTATTGCGCATCAGTCGGAGGTACTTTCTCTGATCGGTGACATCGCGTTGCTGCATGGCAAGCCAGTGATCCATGCGCACATGGTTGTCGGATATCCGGATGGCAGCGTGCATGGCGGTCATTTGATAGACGCACACGTCTGGCCGACACTCGAAGTGATCGTTACGGAATATCCGAATGCGATGCGCAAGAAAATGGATGCAGAGAGCGGAATGGCGCTGATCGATCCTTCTGTAAAAACGAACAACTAAGCAGAGTGATACTGACCTCTACAGAGGAAATTACATTGGAAGCCACATGCAAACTTTTCTAGAAGTTCTGAAAGAACGCGTGATTGTCTACGACGGCGCCATGGGCACCAGTATTCAAACGCACAACCTGACCATCGATGACTATTGGGACAAAGAAGGCTGCAATGAACTGTTGGCGCTGAGTCGCCCGGATGTCATCCGCGGCATTCACGCAAGTTTTCTTGAGGTGGGCTGCGATGTCATCGAGACCGACACCTTCGGTTCGTCGCGCATCGTGCTGGCCGAGTATCAACTGGAAGACAAGACGCGGGAGCTTAATATCGTCGCGGCGAAATTGGCAAAAGAAGTTGCCGCCCAGTATTCGACGCCGCAGAAGCCACGCTTTGTCGCCGGATCGATTGGCCCTACCACGAAGCTGCCCTCGCTGGGCCATATCTCCTACGACGCGATGGCCGCCACCTATCGCGAGCAGATTGAAGCGCTGATCGAAGGTGGCGTGGACATTCTGCTAATCGAAACCTGCCAGGACATGCTCCAGGGCAAGATCGCATTGGCCGCGTGTGAAGATGCCATGCGCACAACCGGCAAGCGACTGCCGGTACAAATGCAGGTGACGCTGGAAGCAACGGGAACGATGTTGCTGGGCAGCGAAATTGGCGCGGCACTTGCGGTGCTGGAATGCTTTCAGCCGGATATTGTCGGCTTGAATTGCGCGACTGGACCGCGCGAGATGAACGACGCCGTGCGCTTCCTCTGCCAGAATGCAACGCGTCCTGTCAGCGTGCTGCCGAATGCCGGTTTGCCGCAAAATGTTGGCGGCCACGCCGTCTATGCACTGACTCCGGAAGAACTTGCGCGCTACCACAAGCAGTTTGTCGAAGAGTATGGCGTTCGCGTTGTAGGCGGCTGCTGCGGAACAACGCCGGAGCACTTGCGCGCGGTGGTGGAAGCTGTCGGGCACGCCACGCCAGCCGTGACGCATGCCGTTCCGCGCAGCGTCGCTGCCAGCGCGTTTTCTGCGATTCCGCTGGAGATCGATGGACAACCTGTGATCGTCGCTGAAGAGATGAATACGACCACGCGCAGTCCAGTGTTTCGCGATATGGTTCGCTCTGGAGACTACGACGGTATTCTCGCGCTGTCGAAGCGGCTTGCGGTGGAAGGCTCGCAGATGTTGGACCTCTGCTGCGCCATCGTCGGCGAAGACGAAAAAGCGTACATGAATGGAGTGCTGGAAAAGATTGCCACACGCGTGCCCGCGCCGGTGCTGGTGGACTCGACCGAAGCGGATGTGATTGAAGAGGCGCTCAAGCGTGTTCCGGGTAAACCGCTGATCAATTCCATCAATCTGGAAGATGGCGAAAAGCGCACTTCGCTGGTGCTGCCGATGGCGCGACGCTACGGCGCAGCCGTGATTGCGTTGACAATCGATGAACAAGGCATGGCATTGACGGCACGGAAAAAACTCGCCATTGCGCAGCGCATTTACGAACTTGCGACCAAAAAATATGGCCTGCGTGGGCAGGACCTGATCTTCGATCCGTTGACGCTGCCGATCTCTACCGGGCAGGAGGACTATCGGACGGCAGGCATGGAAACGCTGGAGGCCGTGAAACTGCTGAAGCAGGAATTGCCGGAATGCAAAACGATCCTGGGCGTCAGCAATATTTCCTTCGGCCTGTCCACCTATTCGCGGCGCGTGCTGAACAGCGTGTTTTTGAAAGAGGCCGTGGACCGTGGGCTGGATATGGCCATTGTGAATTATTCGAAGATTTATCCACTCTACAAAATTCCTGAAAGGGAAGTGGAGTTGGCCCGCAAACTTATCTTCCGCGATACGTCCGAAGGCGACCCGCTGCAGGTCTTTATGGCGTACTTTGCAGGCCTGCAAAAAGACCCGAATGCAGCGCCAGAGGAAGAAGCCGCCGAGGCGTTGACCGTCGAAGACAAGCTGAAGCAATTGATTATTCGCGGCGAGCGCAGCGTCGGCGCAGGCGCAAACAAAAAGTCGCTGGAAGATTTACTGGAGGATGCGCTCGAAATCCATACGCCGCTGAACCTCATCAATACTGTACTGCTGGATGGCATGAAGACGGTCGGTGAACTGTTTGGAGCACGCAAAATGCAATTGCCGTCTGTGCTCGATTCCGCGTCCGTCATGAAGGCCGCGGTTGCGTATCTGGAGCCGAAGATGGAGCGCGTCGAAGGTTCGCAACGTGGGACGATTGTGCTCGCCACGGTCAAAGGCGACGTACACGACATCGGCAAAAATCTAGTGGACATTATTCTTTCCAACAACGGCTACAAGGTGGTGAACCTCGGCATCAAGCAACCGTCCGATGTGATTATCCAGGCAGCCCACCAGCACAAGGCTGACGCCATCGGCCTGAGCGGACTACTGGTGAAGAGCACGCTGGAAATGAAGTATGTGATTCAGGACCTGCAGCGGATGGAGAGCCAGATTCCCGTCATCTGCGGTGGAGCGGCGCTGACGCGCAAGTACGTTGAAGACGATCTGCGCGCGCAATACGCTGGCCCGGTGTATTACGCGGAGGACGCCTTCGCGGGGCTGCATGTCATCGGGGACCTGACCGATGCGGACACGGTCGTGCGCGATGGACGCATAGAAGATGGGCGCACCGTAAAGAAATTTGAGCGTAAAAATCTTCTGCCTGAGGAGCAGACGGGGCCGCAGGAGCCAGTGTCTACGAAGCGTTCGCATATTATTCAGGACGCGCCGGACATTCCTCACCCACCGTTTTATGGCGTGCGCGTACGAAAGGATTTTTCACTCGATACCTTATTCGGTTACATCAACGAGACAGCGCTGTTCAAAAATCAGTGGCAACTGAAGACTGCATCCGCGACGGATTACATTCGGCTGGTCGATGAAAAATACCGGCCCATTCTGCGCGAGATGCTGGTCGAAGCAAAACGCGACGGCTGGCTGGAGCCCAAGGTGGTGTATGGTTATTTCCCTTGCAACAGCGAGGGCAATGATGTGATCGTGTATTCCGCCGAGAGTGCACAAAGTGGGAATACAAAACAGGAATTGTTACGTATTTCTTTCCCGCGCCAGCGCGAGGGCCGTGGACTTTCGATTGCGGACTTTTTTCAGCCACTGGAATCCGCCAAGCTCGACGTTATTGGTTTTTCCGTGGTGACTGTTGGCCAGCGCGCCAGCGATTTGACAAAGGAACTGTTCGAGCGCGGAGATTTTACGAAATATCTATATACGCATGGACTTAGCGTGGAAACCGCCGAAGCTCTGGCGGAGTTTATGCACAAAGAGATGCGTACGGAACTCGGCATTGGCGGGGCAGACGCTACGGATGTGCGCGACCTGTTTCATCAGAAATATCGCGGATCGCGCTACTCGTTTGGCTATCCGGCGTGCCCGAATCTGGAAGATCAGGCGAAGATATTTGCACTGCTGCATCCTGAGGAAAACATCGGCGTGCGGCTGACGGAAAGCTACCATCTTGAGCCGGAGCAGAGCACGGATGCTATCATCGTGCATCATCCACAGGCGAAGTATTTCGTTGTGTAGCGCGCTGTAACTATAAATCCCATCTTAGCTACCTTAGCTACGCGAAGGTGTGGCACCCGATATTTCGCGCTGCTTTCTTTTTTAACTTGATCGAAAATTATGCGCCAATGCATGTTTGAACATGCATTGGCGCATGCAATGAATCGATGCGCGAATACTTATCTTAGAGTCTTCCTTTCTAAGGAGTTTCCATGTCGATCCAATCGCTGTTTCTGTCACGCGCATACCGTGCCGCGCTAGCCGCCCAACACATCTTTCCGGAATATGCCGCCTGCGAAGCGGCGCTTGAGTCTGGCTGGGGCCACTCCAGACTGGCCGTCGAGGCCAATAATTTATTCGGTCAGAAACAAAGCCATCCGCCGCTTACAGGTACAGAAACCGTCACCATGCCGACGCGCGAATTCCTTCACAACCACTGGATGACGGTGCTGGCGAACTGGACGAAATTTCCAGGCTGGAGCGAATGCTTTGCCGCGCGCATGGCCCTGTTGCGACGGCTGCGCTACGCCTTCCCGCACTATCAGGCGGCGCTCGATGCCACCAGCGGCGAGCAGTATGTCATGGCCGTTTCGCAGAGTTGGTCCACCGATCCGGAACGCGCGGGCAAAGTGCTCGCGGTCTACGATACACACGTGGGAACGTTCCAGAACACCCAGCGAGTGGCATAATTCCCAAGACAGAAAAAATACGAGTTAGAAATTCAAACCAGCCAGCCTCTCGCAGGCCTCCGCCAGTGGGGCAGGTCTTTTCGCGTAGCAGAAACGCAGCAGATTTTCGCCACGTCCTTCTGTGAAAAATGCGCTGCCGGCGACAGCGGCGACACCACAGTTAGCGAGCAGAGTGCGCGCCTTTTGCTTGGCCGTCGCGCCCGGTAGACGCGATGCATCCGCGAGGATGTAATACGCGCCGTCTGGAATCGATGGCGTCAGTCCCGCTGCTGTCAGGGCATCGACAAGCTGATCGCGTTTGCCTTGATACTCCTTTGCCAGGCCGCTGTAGAAATCGTCCGACAACTGGAGCAACCCTGCGGCGGCCCCATGTTGCAGCGGTGCGGGCGCACACACGTAGGACAGGTCGTGGAAGTATCCGATGGCGGGGATCCAGCGCGGATCGGCGGCCAGGTAGCCAAGTCGCCATCCGGTAACACTGAATGTTTTGGAGAAGCCGGACATGGTGATGGTGCGCTCTGCCATTCCGGGCAGCGAGGCGAAGCTAATGTGCTCGGCGGAGTCGCAGAGAAAATACTCATAAATCTCATCGGTAACGACGAACAGATCATGCTGCTGGGCCAGCTCGGCGATGGCCTCCAGTTCTTTTCGCGTAAAGACCTTGCCGGAAGGGTTACAGGGCGTGTTGATGACGAGTGCGCGCGTTTTGGGGGTGATGGCGCGCTTCAAACGATCGACGTCCAGTTCCCACCGGGGCGCATCTAGCAGGACCGTCACAGGCTTGATAGTCAGAGAGGTCAGCGTATTACGGTGGTACCCGTAGAAGGGCTCAAACAACAGGGCCTCATCGCCGGGATTCAGCAGCGCCATGCAGGCGGCAAAAAATGCTCCCGTCGCGCCCGCAGTTACCAGCACGCCGGACTCAGGGTTGCATGTCAGCCGGTTGTAATGCGCCATCTTTTGCGCGATGGCAGCCCGCAAAGGAGCGATGCCATCCAGGCGCGTGTAGATGTTATGGCCGCTGCGTATGGCCGCCATTGCGGCCTCGACGACCGGCGCGGGAGGCTCCGTATCGCACACTCCCTGGGCCAGATTGATGCCCTGAATACGGTCGCATTCGACGGACATGGCGCGAATCTCGGATTGCATGATGTCGGCGGAGAGTTCGCTCAGCGCAAGTCGGCTGGTTTTCGCTAATGTCGGGGCAGTCGTGGTGGTTGGCATTGGTACGCAGTCTACCGCGTTCCTGCGAGTTCGCCAATCGCGCGCGGTCCAAACGACGCTCAAATCTATCGTAAGCTACAGAATCCACATATCATTTCTGCTATGTTTGGAGAAATTCATCGTCCTTTCACGTTGGTATTCTAAAGTGGGAGTGCCTCCGAAAAGTAAAGAGTAACCGTGTAATAGGCGTACTCAAATTTCGATCACGATGGGAAGAGGAATTCTCTATGATTCGTCGATTACTTACACTTGCCGTCCTGACGACCGCTAGTGCATTCGCGCAGCAGATATCGCTCACTGGGGCAGGTTCCACTTTCGCTTACCCGCTCTATTCCAGTTGGGCCAGCCAGTATCACACACTGCATCCTAATGTTGAAGTGAACTATCAATCGATTGGTTCGGGCGGTGGAATTCGCCAACTGATTGCAGGCACGGTAGATTTTGGCGCGACCGATGGTCCGATGACCGATAAAGAACTGGCGGAAGCGCAACAAAAGCGGGGTACGGCGATCCTGCATTTCCCCACGGCATTGGGCGCGGACGTACCCTCCTACAACATTCCGGGCGTATCGGCGGAGTTGAAGTTTACGCCAGCCGCCCTCGCTGGCATCTATCTCGGTCACATCACGAAATGGAACGATCCGGAAATCCAGAAGGCGAATCCCGGCATCAAATTACCTGCTGCGAATATCGTGGTGATCCATCGCTCCGACGGTTCTGGTACGACGTATTGCTGGGTCGATTATCTATCCAAGGTAAGCCCGGATTGGAAGAACAAGGTCGGTGTTGGGACCTCTGTGAATTGGCCGGTAGGACTGGGCGGAAAGGGGAATGAAGGGGTCAGTGGATTGATCCGGCGCATTCCGAACTCCATTGGATACATTGAACTGATTTACTCGATCCAGAACCATATATTGTATGGAGAAGTGGAAAACAGTTCCGGTAAATTCATCAAGGCAGACTTGAATACTGTGACTTTTGCGGCGGCTGGCGCAAGCAAAACCATGCCAGCGGATTTTCGCGTGTCGATCACGAACCCAGCCAGCGCCCAGGCCTATCCAATCTCCACGTATACCTGGTTGCTGATTCCGGAAAAGATGAGCGACAAAACCAAAGGCGCAGCATTGAAGGCGTTTCTTCACTGGGGCCTGACAGATGGGCAAAAGTATGCAGCTCCGCTAGCGTATGCTCCGCTACCGAATGTTGTGGTGCAAAGAGAATTGCAGCAAATGAAAAAGTTGCAGTACTAAGTTATTGCAGCACATTTAGGAGCGAACGATGGCCAATGCTGCACTCTCCACCCCCGGCATTCCGATGCAACCTCGGGGGTTGGAAAAGAAACAGACATGGCTGGAACGGCTGCGCAAGGGTGATGAGGTGGTCCATCTCATCACCCTTTCCGGCGCATGGTCGATCATTGTAATTACGGGACTTCTGGTGCAGCATCTCTGGGTCTATTCGGCCATTGCTCGCCACACGTTTGGTTGGCGCTTTTTGTTTACCAGCACATGGGATCCGGTTAACGGATTGTTCGGCGCGTGGCCGTTCGTGTACGGAACGATTGTGACCTCCATACTGGCGCTGGTCATTGCTATCCCCATCGGCTTGGGAACGGCGATTTTTCTTGCGGAACTGGCCCCGCGCAAAATCTCCGATGCACTGACCTTTCTGGTTGAATTGCTGGCTGCGGTCCCGAGTGTCATCTACGGGCTGGTTGGCATTTTTCTTCTGATTCCTATCCTGACTACAGCGATGCCGTACTTTCAAAAAGTATTTGGCTGGCTGCCCATCTTTAGCGGCACATTCTACGGCGTCAGTTACTTCTCCGCTGCCGTCATCCTTGCGATCATGGTCGTACCCTTTATCGTCTCCATCTCCCGGGAAGTTCTGCTGGCCGTGCCGGTTTCACAGCGGGAAGCCATGATGGCCCTTGGCGCGACGAAATGGGACGTGACCTGGCGAGCTGTGGTTCCGTATGCGCGACAGGGAATCATGGGATCCATCTTTCTGGCGTTGGCGCGTGCCTTAGGGGAGACGATGGCCGTCACCATGGTGATCGGCAATGTCGCGCAGGTTTCCACGTCACTGCTGGCGCCCGGATATACCATTGCCGCTGTGATCGCCAACGAATTTACTGAAGCTACCGGCGACCTTTATTTGCATGCCTTGATTGAGCTTGGCCTTGTGTTGTTTGCGGTCACCATGATCATCAACGCATTGGCGCGATTATTGATGTTGACCATGAGGGGTCATGAGGTGACTGGATGATCGTTTCACGTTCCTCATCAAATTCTCCATCGTATCCTCCGCGGTCTCGGAAGATCATCAATTACATCATGTTAAGTCTGACCGGTCTTTGTACTTTGCTGGTTGTCTCGGTCTTGCTGACCATACTGGTTTACCTGTTGTGGAATGGCGTTCACGCTTTGAACCTAAATTTCTTTACTAAACTTCCTGCTCCGGTGGGCCAGTCGGGTGGAGGAGTTTCCAACGCGATTATTGGTACGCTCAAACTTTTGGCGTTGGCCAGCGCCATCGGGGTACCCATTGGACTGTTAGGAGGGATTTACCTTTCGGAATTTGCTGGAGGATGGTCTGCTTTTACCGTTCGCTACACCACCGACCTGCTGAACGGTGTGCCTTCGGTGGTGATGGGGATTTTTGTCTATACGCTGGTGGTACTGCCGATGCACCATTTCTCCACCCTGGCTGGTGGCATTGCATTGGGTATCATGATGATTCCAATTGCGTTACGAAGTACTGAGGATTTCCTTCGCGCAGTGCCGCGCAGTCTACGGGAAGGCGGACTGGCACTCGGGGCAAGTAAGTCGGAAACCATCTTTACCATCGTCATCCCGGCGGCCATCTACGGCATCATAACTGGCATTATGCTCGATGTGGCCCGTGTTGCGGGAGAAACAGCGCCGCTGCTATTTACAGCATTCGGGAACCAGTTCAACAGCCCTGGATGGCTACAGCCCACAGCCTCGCTGCCAGTTGTGATCTACAACTATGCAATTTCGCCGTATGACGAGTGGCACCAGCAGGCATGGGCGGCTGGCTTCGTGCTACTCTCAGGATTGTTGGTGGTCAGTATTATCGCCCGCTTGATTTTAGCTCGCGGTAAGAAGTTGTCCCATGGGTAATCGGTAAGTCCGTGATGAAGACCTTGATGAAACCATTTGACCTGAGCCAGTTGTCGAAGGCCCACGAAGTACGATTTGCGGGTAGCGAGGGCATGGAAGAGCAACTGCCCTGGCCGCAGTTCACGGTAGCCGATCTTAATTTCTTTTACGGTCGTCAGCAGGCCCTCAAAAACATCAATTTGATCGTTCCCAACAAGCGCGTCACTGCGTTTATTGGCCCTTCGGGATGCGGTAAAACCACCCTGCTGCGCACCTTCAACCGGATGAATGAAACGATCCCGGGAACGCGTGTTGAAGGCAGCATTCGACTGGCCGAAAAAGATCTGTTCAGCGTCCCTGCAACCACTTTGCGTCGCGTGGTGGGGATGGTATTTCAGAAGCCGACTCCCTTTCCAAAATCTATCTTTGATAATGTGGCTTATGGACTCCACCTGGAGCACAGGCTGCGCCGCACCGAGATCGCGGACAAAGTAGAGCAAAGCCTGCGCCGCGCTGCCCTATGGGACGAAGTAAAGGACAAGCTGAATCAGTCTGCGAATGGGATCTCCGGCGGCCAGCAGCAGCGCCTTTGCATCGCGCGCGCCCTGGCTGTCGATCCGGAAGTTCTGCTGCTGGATGAGCCATGTTCCGCGCTCGACCCGATCTCGACGGCGAAGATTGAAGACCTGTTGTTCGAATTGAAAAAATTCTGCACCATCATCATTGTCACGCACAACATGCTGCAAGCTGCCCGCGTCGCCGACTACGTGGGATTTTTCCTCTCCGGCGAACTCATCGAACTCAATCGCTCCAAACAGATTTTTCAAAATCCAGAAAAGCAGGAAACGCAGGACTACATCACCGGACGTTTCGGCTAGGCGGTTTTCAAAGTTGACAAAACTTCGGGTGCCGCATCATTAGTGTGCCTTTGCATAAAGGGTGGGAGAGCACGACTCTTTCCTTGATCGCCAACTCCCCGTCAGAAAATGCTCTAACGCTTTCGGACCCTTGTGGTATTTGCGTTTCATGGCGTCCCATTCTAGTCTCTAGTTACCTAGCAAAAGAGATGCGTCATGCCAGAAGAGAAAAGCGGCGAGTATGTTGGCGGGGAACCAATAGCCAAGACTTCTGCTCAAGCCCCAATTCAATCCAATGGAGGCCAGAGCGTACCAACCCTGTCCACTGACCACAAATCCGATGACAATGAAAACGACACCGTACAACTGCAAAAATACATTAGACGCGGAGAGAAGTGGTTGATCGGCATTGGGATTGCCACTGTTTTGATAAATACTGGAATAGCACTGATTTATTTGAGCCAACTCAAACAAATGCGGATCGCCACTGAAGCTAGCACACAAGCCGTGCATCTTGCGTCGGATTCTTTGGAAACTAATGATTCTCATTTCGATAGAGTGATGAGACAAACCATTAGCCAGACAGCAGCGTCGATACGAGCTGCGGATGCTGCTAAAACTGCAGCCGACATCGCCGATAAGACCCTGAAGATATCTAAGCGACCTTGGATAGCTGTCAGAGGGTTTGAGATCACTGAGACCAGTTTTCACGTGTACCATTCTGATACGAAGGACTTGGGCGACTTCTATTCCGTCATGGGCAAAATCACATTTGCGAATACTGGGCAGTCCATAGCCTTAAATGGGCTGTCTTACTTCTCGATAATGCCGAATCTGGGCACTTATCTTCAGAAGCACTGGAACATGTGCGATTGGGTAGCAGCCCAGAGAAGAGCCATCGCAGGTACTAAAGACAATCCGTGGCCACTTGGCTTTGTACTTACTCCCGGCGACACTGAGGTAATGAGACTTGGGGGCAGCGGGGTCGGCGTGACTCCTGATAGCTATGGGCCGATCCTGTCCCACGCGATGGTGGACAGGGGGGAATATTACTTGATTGGCTGTACTCTGTACGAAGATCAACTCGGCACGACGCACCATGTTCTGTGGTGTTTCCAGCCCAAAGTTTACGACGCACCTCAGGCAGACCCTCCAGTTCTTAAGAAATGTGAGGCATTTCAGTCTTCCGACTAGCAATACCGCTGAGTTAGTATTTAAAAGTAAAAATGCTAATCTGTCCCGGAGTCTGATAAGCCACCTGCTACGTGCGCTCCCTTCGTTCGCCGCGGCGAAGCGACTTCCGTTCAGAATGACTCCTTTTAACATCGGTCTACGCTAACTATGAAATGCTTTGATCCTCCCGCTCTTATAACATTGCGACCTCGTGTGTCGGAACTGGCAGTACAAGCTGCTGGCTCTTTTTTCTCCACACCAGCAGCAACGCGCCTGCCAGGACAATAAGCGCAAGGCAAAGCCCCACCCACACGCCTCTTGCTCCCATCTGTCGATGGAAGCAGAGATACCATCCTACTGGCAGCCCGAATATCCAGTAACAAAGAAAATTGAGCACCATGGCGTTCGCGGTGTTGCTGATACCGCGCAGTGCACCTGTTGTTACGGTCTGAATTCCATCGAAGAGCTGGAAGAAGGCGGCGATCAGCAGCAGGGAAACTCCCATGGCAATGACCTGCGGCTGCGTTGTGTATATACGCATAATTTGCGTTGGCAGGGTAAGAAACAGAATCGCCCCAACGCTCATGCAT
The DNA here is from genome assembly GCA_021790655.1 of Acidobacteriota bacterium. Lineage (GTDB taxonomy): Bacteria > Acidobacteriota > Terriglobia > Terriglobales > Acidobacteriaceae > JAKAAZ01. The sequence goes on from JAJYGR010000349.1 coordinate 12,360, forward strand.
GCGGTTCCCAGGCCGATGCCGAGCCAGCCGACCTGGACCGCGCCAGCCTGGTCTTTTCGGCCCAGCGAATGGCCCACGCTGATGGCTGTCGCCGAGCCGATACCAAGCGGGACCATGTACGTAACGCTGGCGCAGTTGAGGGCGATCTGGTGCGCGGCGAGGGCCACAGGGTTCAGTCTTCCGGCAATTACAGTTGCCGCGCTGAAGGCCCCGACTTCCATCAAAATTTGCGATGCCGCGGGAACGCCGATCTGCAACATTTCCCGCAGACGCACAAAATCCAGCCGCGGACGCGTGTGGAGCAGTCCGCCACCCATCTTGATCTCCTGATGCGCGATGACCATGGCGAGGAAGCCAGTCATATAAATTCGCGAAGCGATGGTGGACCACGCCGAGCCCGCAATGCCATGCGCTTGAAAGCCAAGATGTCCGTAGATCAAGGCCCAGTTTCCCAGCCAGTTCACCAGATTGGCGCTGACCAGCGCAAACATGACAGGGCGCACCAGTTTGATGGCCTGAAGATATCGGCGAAGACATGCGTAGAGCAGCAGCGGAAGCGTTCCCCAGGACAGGATTCGGATGAATGGGCCACTGGCTACAGCGGTAGCGGGATTGACATGTAGACGAAACAGCAGGCTGGGCAGCGCATAGGCCAGCGCCATTAGCGGAATGGTGAGAACGACGGAAAGAAAAATCCCCTGGTGCAGGGTGTGATGGCAGTCCTCAAGATCGCCCGCGCCAAAAGATTTGGCCACCAGAGGGTCTATGGACAAGAGCAGGCCGAAGCCAAACAGGACAATGGTGTAATAGAGAATGCTGCCAAGACCAACGGCCCCGATGGCAACTGCATTCAGCCGACCGACCATCGCCGTATCCACGACGGCCATCATCATCCAACCCAGTTCCGCCATAACAACAGGGAATGCCAGACGGATGAGCGCGCGCAGTTCATTTTTATAGAGCGAAATGGAGACTGTGCGTTGCGTCATGGAATTTGAAAAAAAATGTTTTATGTGTTCGATCTAGTATGACGCGATCGTTCTGGGTCTCGCAAAAAGAAGTCGTCCATCGCACTTGACAGGTAAAAAAGCGGTAGAGACAATCGAATTCTTATGCGGTTTTTCTACTTGGTGTTTCGTATGTCTCGTATCGAGCAGGTCTGTAAAAATGGCTGACGTCTCCAGGATCATCGCTATGCATCAGTCTCGATTTGGCGCGCAGGGTATCGTATTTCAGGCACCTGGACGCGTCAACCTCATCGGGGAGCATACGGACACCAGCGAAGGCCATGTGATGCCCGCCGCTCTGGATCTTCGCACGCTCTCTGTGCTAAGTCCGCGTACCGACTCGATCGCTAATATCTACTCGGAGAATTTCCGCGAGCAGGTCAGCATCGATTTACAAACGTTGCCATCAAGTCCGCGTCAGCATTGGAGCGATTATCCGACAGGCGTTTTGTGGAGCCTGCGCCAGCGCGGTATTACATGCGGCGGTTTTGATCTGACGCTTGCTGGCAACGTGCCTCCCGGTTCTGGCCTTAGCTCCTCCGCATCGGTAGAGGTCGTAGTGGCAGTTGCGGTGCTGAATCGCGCAGGCGCGCAGCTTGCCAAGCCTGAGATCGCGAAACTATGTCAATTTGCAGAAAATAATTTTGTCGGCGCGCAAAGCGGGATCATGGACCAGTTCGCCTCCTGTTGCGGGGTGGAAGGGCACGCACTCCTGCTCGATTGCCGCACGCTGGACTACGAAGCGCTGCCGCTTCCAGAACAAGTGTTGCTGGTGATTTGCAACTCCATGGTGAAGCATTCTGTGTCGGATGGAGGGGAGTATAACGAGCGTCGTGCCGAGGTGGAAGAAGGCGTGCGAATTTTGAAACGCTGCTACCCGGAGATGCGGACACTTCGCGATGTGAGTGAGGAGCAATTGCAAGCCAGTAAGAATGAGATGCCGGAACATGTATTTCGCCGCTGCTTGCACGTTGTGACGGAGAATCGCCGGGTTTTACGGGCTGCAGAAGCATTACGGGAGCATGATTTTGCGAGTTTTGGCAAGCGGATGTATGAGGCGCACGCCAGTATGCGCGACAACTATGCCGCAAGTTGTGCGGAGACGGACATATTGGTGGAACTGGCAGCAAAGCAGCGTGGCTGCTACGGAGCGCGGATCACAGGCGCAGGATTCGGCGGGTGTACGGTGAATCTGGTGGCTGCGGAGCACTCTGAAAAGTTTGTGGAAAATCTCAGGGCAGGCTATTTGCAGGCCAC
>JAJYGR010000249.1 GCA_021790655.1 Acidobacteriota bacterium
GTTGGCATGGCCGCCGGGTTATGAAACCTCCTGGGGGTTCGGTCCAGAGGCTGGTCGGATACGGAACCGGCTTGCGCCCGTTGCTCATTCGCCAAGTCTCCAGAGCCTGGGCCGCGAAACTACTGGTTCGTTGCCGAACCGTCCCGGCCCAATTTCGTCTTCAGCCAGTCCGCGAAGACCGGCCACTTTTGGAACCTTCCTCCTTGTTGTAACTGATGCAGCCCGCGCAAAGCAATTATTATGCTGGCATTTTCATCCGCATTGGTTCGATGTCCGCATTGCACGCACAGGAAACAATCCTGGATCGCTTGGCCCTGCGCATCTTTCTTTGGACGGTTCTCTCGCGCTGTGTGGCCGCATTTGGAGCAAGTCTGCGATGTGTACGCAGCCGGGACCTCAATAGGCTCAGGCAGTCCCTGTCGTCTGGCTTTGTATGCAAGCATACTTTGGAGCTTGGCAAACTGACTTTGCTTCAGGAATTGGCCCATTGCCACAGCATTGATTTTTTCGATCACAATCTGCGACCGACGCTCCACGGCAATCTGGATGATCCGGTTGGCATACTCTCCCAGAATGGCGTCGGCGCGCAGGCCGCGCAAGCGGAACCTGTTGCCTTTCTTGCCCTTCTTCTGGATTCCACGCTTCTGCATATCGCGGATGCGCTGCTCGTGGCGTTGCATCTCTGCGGCAAAGCCCGAGCCTTCGCAATTCAATCCGGTGACAAGCGGCGTCCCATCCATTTGGACAATGCTGGCCGCGCCGATAATCGCCGCGCCGCGATCCATGCCCAGCACCGTTTCCACCGGCAACGGCGTTGGAGAAAACTGGAACGCAACATGCATAAAGAAGCGATACTGGCCGTGCTCATCTTGCCGAACGACCAGCTTGGCGCTCTGCGGCGATCCGAACCGCAGATACTCCTCGGCATGAAACTCCCGGCTCATGGCCAGCGGCAAAATCACTCCAGGATATTTCTTACCGCTCAAATCCTCGCCCGTCTTGATGTCGGTAAATCCCTGCCCCAGCGCCTTTTTTTCATAGTGACGATGGCCGGGAGAAAAGAGCTTGAGCAGGCAATAGTAGCGATTGTCTTTCCGAGCCAACAAGAATCCTCTGCCGAATTCACAATGGGTGAATTCGATGGGCCGGGGCAGCGGCCCTTCCACCTTGCGCAGCAGTTGCGACAGGGCTTTGGTGGCTGCGCGGCCTGTAAAGATGCGTTCCAGTCGGTGCGCCACACGCGGATGTCCTGCTGCACGCTCTTTGTCGATCTTGTCCTGATGCTCTGGCTTCGGCGCAAACTCCGTTTGCAGCATCACATCTTGATAGGATTGGCGATATTCCTCCGGGGAGATGGCCTGGAGCGAAGGCAAGGTAGGCGGATTGGCCTTGTTCTTGCCTTTGTGATTTTTTTGCAGATAGCTCATCAGCGCTGCGGTAACGTCCGCAAGCGCGTAATCGCGCAGCGGAGCAAGATTCCAGCCCTTGCGCGTCAGGCTGCGGACGTATTTGCCGGTGACAAACCCATTGGGTTGGGCCAGTCCCTTGGCATTTGGCCTGCCCAGGCAGTTTTGCTGGAGCGCATCGGGATCGGCCAGCGCGCGCTCCAGAGTTTCTTTGGCCATCTGATGGTAGCTGCGCACCGCGGAGAGCAGCATTGCCTGCTTGTGACGGCTGGGGTTGTGAACTTCAAATCGCGCTGTCTGGAACGCATCTTCCGCCATGCGGCGAATTATACATTTGGCATCCGAAGCAATAGATGATCGCACCTCGGCGGGTGGACTATCCACACACAACGGCCGCCAAATCGTTGCGAAATAACCTACGGCTTCGCCGGTTGCGCCAACGCCCTTGCAATGCCTGCCTCGACCAGCGGGGCCATGATCTCAAATCCCGCTTTGTTCGGATGGACGCCATCTTTGCTAAGAGCGGGAGGCAGGCCGCCTCTGGCATCGGCCATGGCCGCATAGTAATCGACATACACATCGCCCTTCTCTGCCGCGTACGACTTCATCCATTGATTCAGCGCGATGATCTTCGGCGATGGCTCAAGGCCTGGCCTCCATGGATAGTCGTATACGGGGAGGATCGAACACAGCACCACCTCAATCCCGTTCGCGTGGGCAAGATCGCTCATGGACTTCAAATTGCCCTCAATGTCCTCGATCGATTCCGGCCCGGTGTTGCCCGCTACATCGTTGGTCCCAGCCAGAATCACGACCACCTTGGGATGCAGGTCGATGACATCTTGCCGAAACCGCACCAGCATCTGCGGCGTGGTCTGTCCGCTGATGCCGCGATTAATGTAGGCCTTGCCGGGAAAAAATTCGCTGTTCGCGGCCAGCGGATACGTCCCCGGATACGCTGCATGAAAGGGCCATATTTCCGTGATGGAGTCGCCCATAAAAACGACGCGGTCCTCGTCCGGCGCTGGTGGAGGAAAGGCAGCGTCCGCCTCGCGATACTTTGCCAGATCGGGCCAGTCGGTCAACAATTGTTTCTCTCGCGCATTCTTCTGTTGGGGTGCGGCCTGTTCCGCTTTGGCGGGAGCCTTCGGATTCGTCGGAGTGTTTGGAGATGTTTGCGCGTTCGCAGAAAGTACGCTCAATGCGATGGCCGCGCAGCCAATTGTAACCAAGCGAACCACCTTCAGAACGTTGCGGGACATTCGAAGCATCCATCCTCCTGAGAATTCCACTGTACTTCAATACTTTTTATACGCTGGATTGAATCTGGGTCGCGGTTTGGTGTGGATAAATGCCGATACATCATAGGCATCCTGCGCAGAAAGAATGCCTCGGCGGTTCTGCGGCATGTTGTATTGTACGAACTTCGCCATTTTGGAAATAGAATTCATGCCCGCTTCGTCATTGAAGGAGCCAGGCCCCCATAGCGGAGGCATCATCGGCAGGCTCCCCGCGCCATTTTCGCCATGACAGCCTGCGCATTGCTCGGCATAGATTTGCGCGCCGCGCTTCGGGTCGGGATGCAGCAGGGGCAGATCGATCAGCCCGCGACCGATGAACGGTTTGTACGTAGGTTCTGGCTGCGACAACCATCCAATGTAAGCCACCAGCGCGTCCATCTCCCGGCTGTTTTTCGGCAGGGGACGGCCATTTTCGCTGCGGATAAAACATTCCTGAATGCGTTCTCTCAAGGAAATGACGCGGCCCGCGCGTTTGTTGTAGGTAGGGTAGATCGTTGTCATGCCAACCAGGGGCGTGGCATAGGGCGCGATTCCGTTTGCAATGTGGCAATCGCTGCAACTGAGCTTGTTGCCGGTAAATTGCGGCGCGTACCAGGGCGTTTCCTGGAAGAGATGAATGCCGTAACGAATGCCGTCGCCCGCAGGCCCCGCCGGTATCGCGTTTGGGTCGGGGGCCTGCCACGCGGCCCAGACAACTGGCTTTCCCGTATGCCACAACTTCGGCAATGGAATGAATCCCACGCCGAAGAGCACAATCAATGCATAGATGGCCGCAAGGGAGAACCAGAAAGCGAGATGGATGCGCAACTTCATTGGTTCACTTCATAGCCACTTTAAGCCTTGAAGTCTCGCACTGCTAGACGTTTTCCGTGATCCGCAATAAGCCCTGCTAATCAGCCTGTTTCGTCGAAATATTTTGTCCTCGCGCCTCTTCCGCCAGCGTCTTGAAGCTGTTGTATACAAACGATCCCATATACCAGCCATCCATATATTTGTAGGGAGTTTCGCCGGTTGTGTAGTGGCCACAGGGTAGGACCTTCGCGTCGAACTCCATGCCGCGCTGCGAGAATTGCCGCAGAACATCCTCGGAAAACTCGCGCAGAAATGTCAAATCGTAGGGCGCATAAATCACACGCACCAACTTCTTAGGCCAGCCACCAGCTTGCTGCTCGGGCGTAATTCCAGCAAAGCGGTCCATGTAGACCATCGGACTGACGCCACTCCACAACCTGCGCAAATCGGACTGGGTAAGCCCAGCCTGTTCACACGCTTCGCGGACGTGCCGGGTGCTCTGACCAGTCCAGACAACTTCGCCAACCCACGTGGACGCATGGTTGAAGGTATTCACACGCAGCCGCGCATCAAAGGCGCTCGCGATAAACGCATAACACGAACCCAGGCTGGTACCCAGCACGCCAAACTGCTCGTAGCCCTGCTGCGCGAGCCAGTCCAGGCAACTGCGAATGTCCACCACTGCCTGACGACAGGAAACAATGGTGCGTCCAATGTTGGCGCTGACGGCATAGTCGGAACGCTCCAGCTCCGCCGGTCGGCGAATGTCGTGAAACGGCTTGCTGAGTCGCAGCGCCGACACGCCAAAACGATTGAAGATACTGCACAACGCGTTGTGGCTGAAGGCGTCTGCGTTCCACTGCGGCATCACAATGATGGCCTGCTTCGGTCGCCGCGGCGACCCGCTTTGCTTTTCTGACGGCGCGGGATACCAGCGGGCGTTGACCTGGTCGTTTTCCGGATACGGTGTGCGCACTGGTGAAGTGAAGCGGAGAAACTGCGCCTTCGCCAGTTTGCCCTCGGCAGCCAACTGCTTCAATCGCGCATCCTTCCGCAGTGTCTCAGGGCGCACATTCGTGGGAAACAGTTGCGGATGCCGCTCTTCCAGGCGGAAATCCTGCGGCGTCCGATAACCGAAGAATTCTTCGGGCGAAGCAATAATGCTTTCGTTCACCGCGAGCATGGCAGCGTGCAGTTGCGTTGGATCATCGCTGGTTATCGCTTCGCGAATGGGCAAATTGCGCGCGGCAATCCAATCATCCAACCAGTCGAACCCCCACTCCAGAGGGCGAACAATGCGGTTCGTGTCGCGCGTGGTCAGCTTTGTCTCCCACGCATACATCCATTTTGCATAGAGCTGTTTCAGCATTCTTCTTCAATGCTAGCAGCGGAGCTTCGTCGGCTGGGACTGGATACAGCCGAGAGGCCCGCATTTGCTCACGGTTTGTGCGGGAAGCGGGCGGAAAGGAACGTTCTTCCATCACCGCTACATCAGGCGAATATGCCGCTCGACAATAGTGCTCCGAAATATAGTTCTGGAACTTACGCTAACTCACTGTATATTGAGTCGAGTCAAAGACGGGCACGGAGGCCTGAAAAAATTAACAAAAGTATCCAGACAGACAGACAGACAAATGGAGCATAAACCAAGCACATTTTATTGTCGTATTTTTAGCCACATGTATAGCAATGACTGTTTTTGGCTGCGGTAGCGGCAGTCATTCGATGACATCCGGCCAATCGACAACACCAGCTCCCCAGCCATCCTACAGCATGAACGGGAACTGGGATTTTCTAGCAACATCCACTAAGAATGCCGGAGTAACCCTTGAAATGGGCGGCATTCTCACCACAACCGGTAGCAATGTTGCAGGCACTCTATTTGTGGGAATTGTGAATGGCGCAAGCTGCTTTTCTGCCTTGCAACCCATTCCAGTGACCGGTACGATCAGCAACAGCGGTAGCGTGTCGGTTGCTTCTTCCGCAATCAACAATCAAATCATTACTGTCACCGGCAACCTCACGTCCGGTGGCTCATCTGTGACCGGTGCGACGTATTCGGTGTCGAGCGGTAATACTAGCCAAGCCAGTTGTGCCGCCGGAGATCAAGGGAAGGTAGCAGCCAGTATTGCTTTCCCCCTCAGTTCCGTCTACACAGGAAGTATCACATCCCAATTAAATGGTGATGTGTATCTAGTTACAGTGAATTTAACGGAACAGACGTATTCATTCAACAGCGCGCCGTATCTGACTCTGTCTGGGCAGATATCGGTTACTGGTTCATCCTGTTTTTCGAAAGCAACGCTGGCTCCCGGAGTAACGATTAACGGCCAAGTGGATAATATCGTGTTTGGCAATGAGCTTGCTTTTATCGTGCCGATCGGTAGCACCACTTCGTTTGCTCAGAATTTGGTCGTGGTAGGCAACATCACGCAGGGAGGAAGCATGCTTCAGGGCACCTACGCTTTCGGAGGCGGTCAATGCGGCGATGACACAGGTGTAGCAACTCTTAACGCGCAATAGCTAGGTGCTGCGCCCCATCGTTCACGCTTTTGCGAAGGGTGGGACGCAACACTGCCGACTGCCAGACGAACCAATCTACTCGCACGCCACGCGTGGCACGCGCGCGCTGACGGCGCAGAGGATTTCATAAGGGATGGTCTCGGCCCATCGCGCATGATCGTCAGCCGTGACGCGCTGGCCGTTTTGTTCGCCGAGCATCACAACTTCTTCGCCGATCATCGCCTCCGGAAGATGACTGACATCCGCCACCGTCAGGTCCATCGAGATGCGGCCCACAATCGGTGCCGTCATGCCGCGAACAAGAACATGACCACGATTCGACAGTTTGCGATTTAGCCCATCGGCGTAGCCCACCGGCAACAGCGCCAGCCGCATTTTCTTCGGGGCAACAAACGTCGCGTTATATCCGATGCATCTCCCTGCCTCGATTGTCCGCAGCGAAGCAATCGCCGTCTTCCACGTCAACACTGGTTCGAGCGAAGCGCGCGCAGTCTCCGCCATGGCCGCTTGCTCTCCTATAAAATGCGACGCATACCCATACAGCGCGATGCCCGTACGCATCATGCATCGCGCACTCAACTTTGTAGCGAGTGTGGCCAGCGGCTCTGCGACCTGCTGGCCCAGCACAGACGACGAATTGCCCGCGTGCAACCATTGCGGGTGGAATCCAGCAGCAACGATCTGCTCTACCGCCTGCTCGAACGCAGCCCACTGCTGTCGGTTTTGCTCCGCATCCAGCATCTCCGGCGAGGCGAAATGCGTGTAAATGCCGTCGAGCTTTAGGGACGGAATTGCGCGAAGGCTGTTAAGAAACGCCGCGAATTCTTCAGCGGCCAAACTCAGACCCTGTCGCGTCATTCCAGTGTCAAGTTCCAAGTGAACCGGAATGCTCTCAGCTGCGAACGCCCGATGCTGCGCCGCTTCCGCAAGCCAGTCGAGGTGTTCAATGTCCCAGATGGTCGGCGCTAACTGCGCATCGAAAAGTTCTTCCACTTCGCAGCGCAGCAGACCGCGCATCACCAAAATGCACGCCTGCGGACACAGCCGCCGAACCGCTACACCTTCCTCGACGGAAGTGACGCCGAGCCACTTCGCGCCAGCTTCTGCAAGCCATGGCGCGCAGAGTGCAAGACCATGTCCGTATGCGTCCGCTTTCACGACCGCCAGCAAATCGCAGCGCTCGTCGTTCGTGTTGGAGCGGGCAAGCGAGCGTAGCCGCTGAAAATTTTCCACCAGCCGTGAACGCGAAATCTCCGCTCTAGTAATTGGGGACGGAGGCATCGTCGCCCTTGTATGGATTTTCAAAGCGCGTGAACTCCGGCATGTACATTAGCTTCACGATGCCAGTCGGGCCGTTGCGCTGCTTGGCGATGATGATCTCCGCCTGATTCTTCGACTCTTCATCTTCGCCGCCTTCGTCATCGCGGTTGTAATAACTGTCGCGATGGATGAAGGCGACCACGTCTGCATCCTGCTCGATCGAGCCGGACTCGCGCAGGTCGGAGAGCATCGGCTTCTTGTCACCGCCACGTTGCTCGCTGGCGCGGCTCAACTGCGACAGGGCAATCACCGGCACGCGCATCTCCTTCGCCAGCGCCTTCAGCCCGCGCGAAATGGCGGAAACCTCTTGGGTGCGATTTTCAGGCCGACGCCCATTCGGGCCACCGCTGCTGGCGCTCATCAACTGTAAATAATCGATGACGATCAGGTCGAGCCCGCCTCCCTGCTGTCGCAGGCGACGCGCTTTCGCCCGCATCTCTGCCAGAGAAATGCCCGGCGTGTCGTCGATAAACAGCTTGGCCGCCACCAGCCGTTCCAGTCCGTTCACCAGCTTGTCGCGATCGTCGCGGGTCAGAAAGCCTGTCTGAATGTGGCGCATGTTCACCATCGATTGCGAGGCCAACATGCGCCGCAGCAGGGCCTCTTTGGACATTTCGAGCGAAAATACGCCCACCACTTTGCCGTCGCGCACCGCCGCATTTTCCGCGATGTTGATGGCCCAGGCCGTCTTGCCCATCGAAGGCCGCGCCGCGATGATGATCAGCTCCGACGGTTGCAGACCGCTCGTCATGCGGTCGAACTCGTGATAGTGCGTGGCCAGGCCGGTGACTTCGCGGCCTTCCTTATATAGGTTGTCAATGGAGCCGAAGGAGCCGCGAACGATCTCGGGAATGCTGGCGAATCCCTGCGTGATGCCGCGCTCGGAGACCTCCAGCAGCGCCGACTCGGTGGCGTTCAACACTTCCAGCGCGTCTTCGCTCTGGTCCGCCGCGCGCGCCTGCGCTGTCGAACAAATGCCCATCAGTTGCCGCAGGATGGACTTGTCCTTGACGATGCGAACGTAGTCCTCAATGCTGAGGCGGCGCGGCAGATTTTCTGTCAGGGAAAAGATGTAGGCGCGATTGCCGATCGACTCCAGCTCTTTTTGCCGGTCGAGTTCCTCGCTCAACGTGATGATATCGACAGCGCGGTTGGCATCGACCAGTTCGCCCATGCGGGCATAAATTCTGCGATGCGAGTCTAGCGAAAAATCATCCGCCACCAGGCGCTCGGCGGCCTCGCTGTATGCCGCATTGTCCAGCAGGATCGCGCCAAGAATGGTGCGCTCCGCCTCAACGCTGGCAGGCAGTCCGTGTTCCAGCGAAATCTGAGATAAGGTGGCCACTGCTTACGAGTGTAGCGTTCGGCGGCCACGCCGCGCAGCCGTGAATATCGTGGGCCGCAAGTGGAGAAGTGGAAAAGTCTCACCCGCCGGATTGCTGGTTCCGCGGCCTGCGCCGATCCAGCAGATATATAAAATCCAGTACCGGAACACCAGATCGGCTGCGCCTGCGCCGAAGTATCCGCCAAAGCCAGCGAAGCCTACGGGCGCAAAGGCGAACAAAGCAAAGAGGGAACCAGGCGCCAGCAATCCCATGTCCCATGGCGGGCCGAGAAATACCGCAGCCAGCAGTTGCAGGCTGGTGAGTACCGCGGCAATCAAAAACGCGCGCGGCTTAGCTGCCTGAAACATACGCGCACGATATCATAAAGGTGTGCTTCGAAGCATGTTGCAGCGCAACAGCTCGCCATCGTACATGCACACCAAGGAGTTCTCCATTAATGATGAAGCGTTTTCCGATTTTGCCCGCTTTTCCCATGCTGCTCGCGTTTGCATTCACCTTCACACCCACCTCTCGTGCGCAGGCAACTATGGATTCCAGCCAGAACGACAAGGCGTCGGTGATGACCCAGCAGATTGCAGAAATCCAGAAGGTCGTGGACCGCTGGGATGATGCCGTCTACCAGCATGACTCCTATGCGTTGGAACTGGTGCAGGCCCCGCAATTCATCTCAATATCGGACACCGGCCATGTGACGAACCGCGACCAGCAGGTTGCACAGATGGTCATGAAAGGCGCTCTTCACTTCACTCTCACACAAAAGGTAGTCAGCGTGCGCATGTTGGGAGATGTGGCCGTCGTCAATGGCACGTATGATCGCGTGTACAAGGGCAGCCGCCTCAGCCACACGCAAATGCAGGACCAGAAGGGCGTGTTCAGCCAGGTCTACATCCGGGCTCGCAACAGTTGGCAGTGCATCAATTCCCAACGCACGCTGATCGTGGACAATCCTTTGCAGAACAAGAAGAAGAAAAAAGACGCGTCGCAGGAAAAGACCCTGACACACGGGCTGGGCTTCAACTTCCCAGGCTTCCACAAAACTACCAGCCCTGACGCTCAACCGCCGCAATAACGTTGCGTTCCATCAGGGCATTTCTCCTCGTCTTGGTATTAGGAAGAAAGCAGAGAGGAGAGTCATTCTGAACGAAGTGAAGAATCCAGAGAATCCTCGCTTGGTCAACGCAACCATCACCCCTCTGGATTCTTCGGTCGCCGCGGCGACCTCAGAATGACAAACGTTCTTTTGTATCTCAAAAAGGCAGTTACGCAGTCGCCGCCTGCTGACGCCCTTGAATCTCGATATAAATATTGATCAGCGATAACGCCGCCGGAGTGACCCCAGGAATCCGGCTGGCGTGGCTGATCGTCTGTGGGCGCACCCGCAACAGCTTTTCCTGCATCTCGCGCGAAAGTCCACTGACCGCCGCATAGTCGAACCATGCCGGAATCGCGCGATGCTCCGCGCCCTTCATCCGCTCGATGGATTTCTTCTGTTGGTCCAGATAGCCGGAGTATTTGATCTCCGTTTCGACCGCCTTCAGTTCATTGCGCAAATGTGCCGACACATCTCCACCCATATAGGTATCTCGTATGGACGCAAGATGGAAAGCATCGTCCGCCGATATATTCGGCAGCGCGCTTTTCATGCTGGTCAGCAGCACTGGCATCATCGCTTCGACCGTCACTTCAGGCCGCTTCATCAACTGCGCATAAGTTTGCCCAGCAGTCCCACTGAGCTTCGCGCCCAGCTCCGGCACGACCGCTGCCAGCCGCTCCAGGTCAGGCTTGTTCGTGGCCAGTAGCTTGGCGAACGCCTGCATCCGCGCCTGCTTGGTCTCAAACCCCGCCCATGCCGCGTCATCGACCAGTCCCAGCCTGCGACCATACGGAGTCAGCCGCCGGTCCGCATTGTCGATGCGCAGGTGCAGGCGATATTCCGCGCGCGAGGTGAACATGCGATATGGCTCATTCGTTCCCTTGCTGATCAGGTCGTCGATCAGGATTCCCGTGTACGCCTCGCTGCGGTCGAGCGCAAATGCTGGCTCGCGCTTCACATGCAGCGCCGCGTTGATGCCCGCCATCAGGCCCTGACAGGCCGCCTCTTCATAGCCGGAAGTCCCATTGATCTGCCCCGCGAGATACAGTCCTTCGATGCTCTTCACCGCCAGCGCGCGGTCCAGCTCCGTCGCGTCGATGGCGTCATACTCGATGGCGTAACCGGGGCGCAACATCTCCGCGTGCTCCAACCCAGGAATGGACCGCAACACCGCCGCCTGCACATCCATCGGCAGGGAAGTGGACATGCCGTTGATGTAGACCTCATGCGTGTGCAGCCCTTCCGGTTCCAGAAATAACTGGTGCTGCAACTTCTCCGGAAAGCGCACCACCTTGTCTTCTATCGAAGGGCAATAGCGCGGCCCGATGGCCTGAATCTGCCCGGAATACATCGGCGAGCGATGCACGTTTTCGCGAATGATGGCCAGCGTTTCCGTCGTGGTGAATGCAATATGGCAACTGATCTGTGGTCGTGCAATCGCTTCCGTCCGAAAACTGAATGGCGTCGGTTCGGCATCGCCGGGCTGCTCTTCAAACTTGGTCCAATCGATCGTGCGGCCATCGATGCGCGGCGGCGTTCCCGTCTTCAGGCGGCAGTTGCGCAGGCCCAACCGCTTCAGCGATTCGCCCAGCAACACCGACGCTGGCTCGCCGCTACGCCCCGCCGGATAATGTTCCTCTCCGCAATGGATCAGGCCATTCAAAAATGTTCCCGTCGTTATGACCGTCGCCCCGGCGTACACGATGCGGCCATCGCGCAGCTTGACGCCCCGCACAACGCGAGTAGCGTTGCCGGGTGCCCCAGATGCGCCGCGTTCTTTGCAACTCATCTGGGATGCCGCATTCGGCAAATCTTCCAGCACCACATCGACGACTTCCGCCTGCTTGATAAAAAGGTTCGCCTGCGACTCCAGCACTTCGCGCATCTTCACACGGTACTGCTGCTTGTCGCACTGCGCGCGCGGCGACCAGACCGCTGGCCCGCGAGAAGTATTCAGCAAGCGAAATTGAATGCCGACGGCATCCGTCACTTCGCCCATCACGCCGCCCAGCGCGTCCACCTCGCGCACCAGATGCCCCTTGGCGATGCCGCCCACCGCAGGGTTGCAGGACATCTGCGCGATCAGGTCCAGATTCAGCGCAAACAATGCGGTACGAAGCCCCATGCGCGCGCCCGCCATCGCCGCCTCGCAACCCGCGTGCCCAGCGCCCACAATGACCAGATCGTATTGTTCCGTAAAAGCCATCGAGTTCGATTGTATCTTTTTGTCTGCCAGGAGCCGTCGCAGAAGGTGCCCCACAGTCTGCCAAAGGGTCTCGCTTTAAGACGTGGGATTGAGAATCCGGGTGCAAGGTGGAGGTGGGCATGCTAGAGAACCCGGGTGGGATCAAGTCCTTCCTATCCGACTGCACTAAAATCGACCCATGCCGACACACTTCTCACCGGAAGCCCTGCAATTCCTGCGCGGTCTGGCGCGCAACAATCGCCGCGACTGGTTCGACGCGCGCAAGCCCCTCTACGAGCGCGAACTGAAAGCGCCCATGCTCGCCCTCATCGAAGAGATCAACGGCGAGTTGGTGGACTTTGCGCCCGAGCACATTCGCCCTGCACAAAAATGCATGTTCCGCATCTATCGCGACACACGGTTTTCCGCAGACAAAACTCCGTACAAAAAACACATCTCCGCATGGTTCGCGCGCGAGGGGCTTGGAAACAAATCCGGCGGGGGCTTTTACTTCCATCTTTCAGCGAAAGAGTTGATCGTTGCCGCTGGCGTCTACATGCCGGAGCGCGAACAACTGCTCGCCATCCGCAACCACCTGCTCGCACACCATGAGGAGTTCCGCCGCTTACAAAAAGACCGCAAGCTCCAGCGTCTAATGGGAGAATTCGACGGCCTACGCCTAACGCGCCCACCCAAAGGCTTCTCCAAAGACCATCCCGCGATGGACCTGATCGCCTGCCGCCAGTGGGGAGTCTCGGCTACCCTCCCCGCAGAAACAGCCTTGCAACCGACCCTCCGCAAAGAAATCGTAAATCGCTTCCGCGCCGCCGCGCCGCTGATCGAATTTCTGAATCGTCCGCTAACAACACAATCTGCTAAACCGACGGCGTTGCTTGGCTTCTTTTAGAACCTGTTTAAAAACTAGGTATGTCGTCGCAGGAGCAGATGCGCGAAGGCAATGAGGATCATGGTTTCTGAAGTGGTATGGAGTAGCTCACAATCCTTGGACAAGCGGCGTGACCAAGTCAACCACGCCAAGGTCCGTTCCACAATCCAGCGTTTGGGCAGCACACGAAACAGATGTTGCTCGGCGCGCTTGACCACTTCGACATCGTAGCCGAACATCCGTTTGGCCCCTTCGATCAGTGTGCCCATGTAACCGCCATCCACAAATACCTTGACGATGGTATCGAAGCGGCAGAACAGCCGCATCCGCACCGCCCGCCGCGGCGGGTGCCGCTTGCGCCCTTTGATCTTCTTGCCCGCACCGTAACCGCGCCGCCCCCTTTTAGCGCCGTCTTGGCCGACTGCGAATCGATGATCGCCACCGTGGGCGTGGGGCTGCGTCCGGCCGCCTTACGGCCCTGTTCCCTCAAGGACTTGGTCACCCGCTCCCAGGTTCCGCGCAAGCGCCAAGCCCGAAACTGCTGATAAACCGTCTGCCAGGGTGGGAAATCGACCGGCAACTGCCGCCACTGACAGTCTGTCTTCACCACGTACAGCACGGCCTCAGTCACTCGCCGCAACGGATACTTGCGCGGTCGGCCTCCTGCATGCCGATCCCCAACAGCCTCATGCAGCAACGGCTCCAGCCCTAGCCCACTGAGAATCTGTCAAATCGCTCGGATACATGCGCCCAACTTAATCGCAAAATCTATCCCCGCATATTCCTTCCTCGATTCCCCCCGGAGTTTTTAAACAGATTCCGAGCGTGTTTATGTCAACATACCACTCGTTACAGACATCTGTGACCCATCGCTTCAGAGGCAATTCCCTGGTAAATGTGAACTACACCTACTCCAAGGCCCTGGGCAATGCGGTGTCGCCCCAAGATACTTATGACATCGCAGCCGAGTACGGCCCGGTCAACACGACCGAAACCCAGATTCTCGTCGGGGATTTCGTTTACCAGCTTCCTCTTTTTCTGGCGCAGAATGGGATCGCGGGGCACCTACTGGGAGGCTGGGAGATTAGTGGAATTGTTTCTGCCCATTCTGGCAACTTCCTTACTGCGGTGCCGCCGACTGCGGATCCAGCAGGTTTGGGCCTGCTGGCGACAGGCACTGTAGCCAAGAAAAGGCCGGATCAGATTGCAAATCCCAATCGGAATGCTCCTCATACTTTGTCGAAGTGGTTCAATACCGCTGCGTTTGCGCGTGTGCCAGCAGGGCAGTATCGGCCAGGCAACGCCTCCAACGACAGCATTATCGGGCCAGGTAGCCAGGAGTGGGACTTGAGTCTGTTCCGCAATATCAAGATCTCGGAACGGGCCTTTTTACAACTCCGCGCTGAATCCTACAACACGTTCAATCACACCAACTTCAGCGCGATCGCGGTGAACATGCAAGATAGCAATTACGGCCAAGTTATTGGGGCAGGCGCAGCGCGTAATATGCAACTGGCAGTGAAAATAAACTTCTGAGCCAACCGTGCCAGGGAAAGATTACTCGAATTGCTTACTCTATTTATTTTAGGAGACGAAGAAATGATGAAAACGCAGTTGATCCCATATACCTCCCGTGCCACGCTAACAACTAGCTCACTATTTGCGTTGAGCCTTATCTGGATATTTATTGGCATTACAACGAACGCGATTTCTCAGCAAAAGCAGTCCTCTAGCAACCTGGGCAGCTTTGAAGGTCAGACTGACATCGGG
>JAJYGR010000279.1 GCA_021790655.1 Acidobacteriota bacterium
CGATGAGAAATTTCACGCGCCGCCAATTTCTATCGGGTCTTGCTGTGTTGCCTTTTGCCAGCCGTTCGCTGTTGGCACTCGATGCACACGCAAAACGAATCTTCATCGGGACCTACACCAAGTCAACCAGTAAAGGTGTCTACACGTATCGATGGCTTCCAGAAACCGGAGAGCTGGCAGCGATGGAATTGGCAGCAAACACGCCAGATCCCAGCTTCCTCGCGCTTGCTCCGGACCACAAGGCGCTCTATGCGGTGAATGAACTGGACAGTTATCAGGGCGCGCAAAGTGGTGCTGTTTCTGCTTTCACTATCAATCCGGTTTCGGGGAAACTCCTGCTGAAAAACATGGTTCCATCCGGCGGAACTGGTCCCTGCAACATTACGGCAGACCACACCGGCCAGGCGTTGTTCGTGGCGAATTATGACAGCGGCAGCCTCGCCAGCTTCCGAATTCTTCCCAACGGCGGCCTCAGTGAGCACGTCTCCAACATCTATTACAAGGGCCACAGCGTCAACGCAGATCGGCAGCTTGCGGCGCACACGCACTGCACCACGGTCTCTCCCGACAATCGTTATCTGCTGGTCAACGATCTGGGTCTGGACCGCATCATGGTCTACCGCTTCGACCCGAAGACCGCAAAAATCACGCCGAACGATCCGCCTTTTTACAGCGCCATTCCAGGATCAGGCCCGCGCAATCTGACATTTCATCCCAATCGTCGATGGGCGTATTCCGTGAATGAAATTGTCAGCACCGTCGATGGAATGCACTGGGACGGCTCCCGGGGAACACTGACGCGGTTCCAGAACATCTCCACGCTGCCGACAGGCTTTCATGGAGAAGATGCCGCCGCCACCGTTGCAGTCCATCCGAATGGTCGCTTTCTGTATGCGTCCAATCGAGGCAACGACACGATTGCCGTTTTCACGATCAGTCCGGAGACCGGACACCTTACGCCACTACAGCACATCTCCTGCGGAGGAAAATTTCCGCGGCATTTTGCGCTCGATCCCACGGGCAGATGGCTGGTGGTCGCCAATCAGAATTCCGCGAACATTGTCGTGTTAAAGTGCGACGCTCATACGGGAAGGCTGTCGGATACGGGAAGGCAGTACTCCCTGGACTCGCCGGTATGCGTGGTCTTCGCATAGACAGTTTCATGATTTAGTGTGGTCTGCCATCGAGTTCCCCCACCCTTCGCAATAGCGCGAAGGATGGGCCACTTGTAGATTCAGGACGGAGCAGCATGAAGTTTTTACCGAGCTTTGATCTGGAAGGACAAGTAGCGCTGGTAACTGGTGCAGCGCGTGGGTTGGGACGCGCCATTGCACTCGCTCTTGCCGAAGCAGGCGCGGACGTGGCGCTGGGGCTGCGCAAGCTCGACCAGGATGGCGGTTTGGCGGAGGAGATCAAAGCCATGGGCCGCCGCGCGCTGCCGCTGCAAATGGACATGGCGGACTTGTCGCAAATCACTCGCGCCATCGATGACACGGTCAAGAATTTCGGTCATCTGGATATTTTGGTCAACAACGCGGGCATTGCCCCCGACAATCTGGCGGAAAATGTGCGGGAAGAAGACTTCGATCGCACACTGGCGATAAATCTAAAAGGAACTTTTTTCGCCAGTCAGGCAGCGGGCCACGTCATGATCCAACAGAAGCGCGGGCGCATCGTCAATATGAGTTCGCAAGCCGGCTATGTCGCGCTGCCAACCGAGTCCGTGTACTGCATGACCAAGGCGGCCATCGCGCATTTGACGAAATGTCTTGCGGTCGAGTGGGGCAAGTACAACATCAACGTGAATGCCGTGGCACCGACGTTTATTCACACGCCGGGTACCGAGCCTGCGCTTGCCGATCCAAAATTTCATGCCGAAGTCGTCGAGAAGATCGCGGCATTGCATCGCATTGGCGAGCCGATCGAAGTGGCTGGCGCGGTTGTGTTTCTCGCTTCTCCCGCTGCCTCCTTGATTACTGGGCATACTTTATTGATCGATGGCGGATGGACCGCAAATTAGCTGTATCGTGTGAAAATGCTGAAACTCTCGTCACTTGCAGAACATGAAGGGAATCAAGAATGAAGGTCGGTGTATTTACGCCACTGTTGTCGCAGCTTCCGCTGGAAAGCGTACTGCAAAAATTGAAGACGCTCTCCATCGATACCGTGGAACTGGGCACCGGAGGTTTTCCCGGCGATGCGCACTGCAAACTCTCGATGCTGGACAATGCAGCAGAGTTGAAGGAATTCCAGCGCACTCTCGCAGACCACGGCGCAAGCATCAGCGCCCTCAGTTGCCACGGGAATGCGTTGCATCCGGACAAGGCCCGCGCGCAACAGGCCCGCGAGACCAGTCGCAAGACCATTCTGCTGGCGGAAAAATTAGGCGTGCCGGTGGTCGTGGACTTTTCCGGCTGCCCCGGAGACTCCCCCAACGCCAAGGCCCCCAACTGGGTGACGTGTCCATGGCCGCCGGAGTATCTCGAAGTTCTGGAGTGGCAGTGGAACGAAGTCGTCGCGCCCTACTGGGTGGAGCACGCATCCTTCGCTGCGCAACACCGCGTCAAAATTGCGATTGAGATGCATCCGGGATTCGCGGTCTACAGTCCGGAGACCATGCTGCGGCTGCGTTCCATTGCTGGCCCGTCCGTGGGCTGCAACTACGATCCCAGCCACATGTTCTGGCAGGGCATCGATCCGATTGCCGCAGTACGAATATTGGGAGACACCATCTTTCATGTCCACGCAAAGGACACGCAGATGTATCCGACGAATCTGCCGCGCACCGGCGTACTCGACACCAAGCCGTATACAGACGAGCGCAATCGTGGCTGGATTTTTCGCACCTGCGGCTACGGCCATGGCGCGGAATGGTGGAAGGAGTTCATCTCCACGCTTCGCATGTTCGGTTATGATAACGTGCTTTCTATCGAGCACGAGGACAGCTTGATGTCTCCGGAAGAAGGACTGACCAAGGCGGCGCATTTCCTCAACGACCTAATAATTCGCGAGAAGCCCGTTGGA
>JAJYGR010000221.1 GCA_021790655.1 Acidobacteriota bacterium
GCTCGGTAAGCCACCGACAAACCCAGCAATCGTTTGCCATTGATCAAAGACGTTCCGTTCAGGCTTGGTGAGCGATGCATACGGAATGAACTTGAACTGAAAGCTCTCTTCGCGCTGCGCCTGGTAGACAGAGAGATCGCGCACAGGATTTCCTTGAATGTCGCTGATCCCGCCAAGTGAAGCCTTGATGTTTTCGGGCAGCGTAATAATCTTCAGTCCGTCCGCCTGAGCGTGATCAATAGCGTCCGTATGGGAAATCAGATCATTAGCTGTCACAAAGACAACTTCACTGGAGGCATTGAGGGCTTGAGATGCATGTACTGCGACGTCTGTCCATTTCACTTCATCTCGATTGGTCCCGCTTTCGATCTTCATCAACTCGTTGACAAGGGTATTAGCAACAGCCATCGACTTGGACGCCAAAAGCATTTGTTTAACGCGCTCACTGTATGCGGTCCGGCCTACGTTGGTTCGTTCACGATTAAGAGCTTTACGCATCGCTGCGGTCAGAGATGTGATGTTGAACGAGAAGGCGAAGTTCTCCTCTTCCGCGACAAGCATTCCGGTGACATAGATACGAGCATTGCGGGCGGGATTCCGCTGCAATATCTGCCCATAGGGAGTGTCATCCAAGACCGGCTCATCTGAGAACTTCAAAAAGAAACTCTTGGCTCTCGCTATGTCCTCGTCAGATACACCTCGCAAAATCACATCAGTGCCGAGCATGGCACTGTCTTGAGCAGGATGGACAACAGCATGGAGAGTAATTACATCGGTAAAGCCCGATTTTGGAATTTGGCCAAGAGTGATCTCGCCCCATCGGGAACGGATGCGGATGGTTACATTGTGCCGGTTGAAGGTTGCGAGCGCGTCTTTCAATCCCACGCCAAATTTCCCTATGACCGTGCCGGGATTCTTTAGCTTTTCTTCGTTTTCGTTTTGGGTTAGATGTTCGTATCTCAAGCCACGCCCAAAATCGCGGAAATGCCACGCACCATCAGGACCTCGGCTGATCTGTACTTCTGCTGTCTGGGTAAGCGCTTGCTCATCAAGAGCGTTCGCAATGACCTCACGAACGGCGTGGCAAGTGTCCCAGCCTTCCAGCACCTTCTCAATATTTAGATCAAAGTTGCGGCCGCCTGGATTATCAGTCATTAGTGGCTCCTCCACAACCGCGCGAACACCATACTATCTCGGAATCGGATGTCTATTCCAGTAAGCCTCCAGCCTTTTCTACAAAATTCAAAATCTGGAAAGTATCAAAGTGCGGCAGCACCACTGGCCTGCCCCCATTTTCCGCATACAAATAACACTCAGCTCGCCGCAGTCGCAGCGGAGGGAAAGTGAAAAGCGGCAGGATCGTTTTTCAAGCAGGCGAAGCCGTCGTCTTTCCCACCGCTTGTTCTGGCGGCGAACTCTGCTGGTGTCATGTAGTTCAGGCTGCTATGTGGCCTTCGTTCGTTGTAATTGCGCCGCCAAGCGGCGGTGATCCTCCTGGCTTCGAACAGGTTCTGGGAAGCAGATGACGCGCAGAATTCCTCGCACAGCCTGCTGTTGAAACTCTCCACGTAGGCGTTCTGCGTGGGCTTGCCCGGCTGGATGTGAACTGGTCAGTATGGAGTGATCGGTTCTCTGCGCAATGCGTAGGTTAATCTGTGAGCCTGACGGCAGCACAGGTCAGAGTCACAAGCGGAGAGGAACCGGTCCATACTGACTAATTGGCTGAGACTTTTTCCTGCATCATTGCTTCGCAGGAGATTCCGGTCTCTACGAGCGTCATCATCTCGCGAATCTGCTCAATCACCAGTTCTGGCTCGTCCAAATGTAACCAGTGGCCACCCTTCTCTGCGATCAACTGCTTCGCATCCGGCCCGATCTTCTGCAATGCCGTCTCGGAGATCGCCTTCGGCTGCCCCGGCGTCATCAACAGTACAGGAACACCCACAATGGGCTTCGCATCCAGCATCTCTGTCACCGTTCCCGGAACTCCCTCGATGTGCGCCGTCATCCCGCGGAAAAACGCTGGGGTTGACCAGTGCGCTGCCACAATCGGCCACACCGTCGGCGGCATCTTGTTCAACTCACTCGTTAGCCGCTCCAGCACATGGTGTCCGCCAGTCGCGCGGGTGAAGAGCTTAGTAAATCTGCCCGAGCGGCAGAAAAATGACATAGTTGTTAGTCGTGCCAGGCCTAAATAAGCAATCAATACGCCCCAACGCGTTAGCTGCACGCCGCGGGTCAACTGCTTACGCTGCGACTCATCCACCGGCGGCCACTCGTCGGTGCGCATGGCATCCACCAGCAACACGCCAGCCACCTCTTCCGGATACTCGGACGCAAAATATCGCACGACCAACCCGCCAAACGAATGCCCCACCAGCAGGTAAGGCGGCGCAATGCCAGCAGCCTGCAGCATCGCACGCAACTCCTCCACTACCTTTGAAGGAATCCGCTCTGACACGGCCGGCGTACTCCAACCCAGCCCTAGCCGATCATAAGAAACCGTATGCGCGAATTCGCTCACAGCCTCCTGAATTCTGGCCCAGTTTTGACTCGTCGCCCCAATTCCTGACTCGAAGATCACCGTCGGGCCATCCCCCCCGCCCATCTCCACCATAAACAGCCGCCGTCGCTTTCCGATGTCCACCAACCGGCCCAATGGCAGAAAACGCTTGCGGTCATAATGCGAACCAAGCCATTGATACAGCAAGCCCAAAGCGGGTAGAGCTGGGATTACCAGCAAAAGCCACAACAAGCGCACCATGCACTGCTCTCCTTGAAGATGGATATGACAAGTTTTAAGTCTTTCCGTACCACCTAGGAACCAAGCCATGAACAAGAAACACTGAATGCTTCGGGGTTGCCCTCGGCCGGAGACAAACACGCTGTTTCCGTTCGCTATTCGTTGTAAAACTCGCGATCAGAAAGACCACTCTATCTCATTCTAAGCGAGGCAGGTGAAGCGAAGGCGGACGCTGCTGGAGAGCATTCACCAAGGAATAGCCAGCTGGTTCTCATCGACCTCGATAGAGCGCTGGGAACGGTAGACAGAGGCCTCTCCGGGCAGTTGCTTTTAGCATTAGGTCGATTCACGATGTGCTGAAAACCCATGCAGGATGCTGTCGCGCCTGGGGCTTCATATTCGGAGAGGTTCCTCTGAGAGAAAAGGCTCTTCTGATTATGAGCATTTTCATGCACCGCCTACAGGCCGCGTTCTTCCACGGATTGCCCTTGCGGCGCATGCGGATCTCAATTCTGTGCGCTTCAGCCACTCGGTGCTGAGGTGCTCTTATGAGGTAAGCTGAGTACTGAATGTGCACTTGGTACAGGATGGGTCGGGTACTCCAGCCTGACCAGGGATCCAAGAGCGCGATCACGTTACAGAGGTTTGAAAGTCAAAGTGAGCAACGAACGCTGCACGCAAGCTTTAAGCTGTTGCCTGGAAATTTGCCGGAAAGGCCTCGGGACGGCTTGAGTTTTTGGACGCCTATGAAGGTCTGCGGGGCAAGCATGGTGAGAGATGAGTTCGATTGTTTGATTGGATATTCAAGCCCGTATCAAGACGAATTGCTGGAAATGCTAATGCCTCCCCAACTGCCTGCCGGAATGGTTACATGTTCGTCCAGTATTCGTCTTTTTTCGGGTTTAGGCGGTGCGCCATAGCTGTTCCCATTCTGGAAGTACGCAATCTGCGCAAAGACTACAACGAGGGTCGAATTGAGGCGCTCCGGGGTGTCGATCTTTCCATCGAAGCAGGCGAATTCGTCGCCATCAGCGGGCACAGCGGTAGTGGGAAATCTACCCTGCTTCACCTGCTTGGCGGGCTGGATACTCCCACCAGCGGCGATGTCCTTTTCCGCGGTGCGGCTTTAGGCTCTTCGATTAGTCTCGACACGTATCGCTGTCACCATGTTGGATTCATCTTCCAGTCTTTCTACTTACTGCCCACCCTGCGTGCTGTCGAGAATGTGCAGGCCCCCATGCTCGCTACCAGGAATGCTGGTAGCATGCGCGTCGAACGTGCCGAGGCACTCCTGCGTGAAGTCGGGCTGGGGTCGCGAATGCGCCAGCACCCAAACGAACTCTCTGGAGGAGAACGGCAGCGGGTAGCGATTGCCCGGGCGTTGGCTAATAACCCTTCGATCCTGCTGGCAGATGAGCCTACGGGGAATCTCGACAGCAAGAACTCCGCGCTAATTATGGAGATACTCACCGGCATTCAGAAGACCCGCGGGATGACGCTTATTGTCATCACGCACGAGGAAGAGATTGCGAACTCCGCGCCGCGTCACATCCGCATCCATGATGGAAGGATCGTGCGATGAGACTCGTCTCTGTTGTTGCTGCCGGAATGCTGTTTCTTGCGACCACGGTCTACGCGGCGGCCCCGCCGCCAGCCGTGATTGCCATTGCGCGGCAGCGCACGGAGACGATGGATGCGCGTGCCACGGGGCGCATGGTTCGCGTGGATGCGAGCGGAAATCGAATCAGCGATACATTTACCATCAAGGCGCACTGGTTCCCAGGCGTTCTGCGCACGCTGATCGAGATCGTTCCACCCCGAATGTCGGCGGCAGATGCGGGCAAGGATGCGCGCGTCAGTATCCTGCTTGAAATGCGGCCCAACGGCCATAATGCGATCCGGATATTCCATCCACGCCAGTCCCTGCCAGCTCCGCTGCCCTTTAATCAGTGGAGCGAGAGCGTGTTGGGCAGCGACTTCAACTACGAAGACTTTCTCCAGCCCGAGTACTTCTGGCAGAGCCAGATGATCCTGAAGCGTGCCAGGTTAGGTGCTCGCGACTGTGATGTCGTGAAGAGCATGCCGGGTGTACTCGATCATTCCCACTATTCAGAGGTCCAGTCTTGGTTTGACCACACTATCGGCTACCCCGTTTTTGTGGAAAAAACACTGAAAGACGGGGGAGTTGTGAAGACATTCACATCCTTCGGATTGAGCCAATCGGGCGGAGTCTGGTCAGCCAGACAGGTCGAAGTGAAAACACATGGCCGTCCCGGATCGACCATCCTGATTCTCGAACGCGGAAGCACAAGAGCAAACCTGACGATCAACGACTTCAGTCCCGAGTTGATCCACAAGTTCGAGGATCAGCCATGACGCTTTTCTCCCGTTGACTCTTGCGGAAACCGGCTCTCATTCGGTCCATCCGCCTCTGAAAATCGCTCCTGCAGCACCCGCCGAAGAAATTTACCGCTGTGATTCTGCGGCAGTTCGCCTGGGGCAAGAATCCAGATGCGCCGGGGTGCTTTGTAGGCCGCGAGATTCGTGCGGCACCAATGCAGCAGATCAGCCTCCTGGGAAGAGGAGTCAGGCCGCAATTCAACTGCGGCGACTGGTATCTCGCCTTTCTCCTTGTGGCGCACGCCGAACGCGACAGCGCGAGCCACAGCAGGATGCGCCAGCATCGTTTCTTCCAGTTCGCGAACGTAAACGGAATAGCCGCCCGACTTGATCACCTCCTTCGTGCGCCCCACAATTCGGATCAGTCCAAAGCGATTGCGCATTGCCAGGTCGCCAGTACGCAACCAGCCGTCCTGGGTGAGAAGGCTTGTCGAATCGGCCTTGTCCTTCCAATAGTGGGGAACAAGACCGCGACGACGAATCTGACATTCGCCCGCTACCCGTGCGGGCACGGGCTGGCCATTCTCATCGACCAGGCGGATACGAAACGGCGGCACAGGGTAATACAGGTCGCCACTCCCGCGCAGGAAAGGCAACTCAATGCCCATCATGGCAAGGCCGCCCAATTCCACCATGCCATATCCGTTCAACAGAATGGGTGGGATGTGCCATCCACCAGGCAGCCGGAAGAGTGCGCCGAACTGACGCAGACGGATTCGAACTTCAGAGGGAAGGTAATCGCTGGCAGAGAGCCAGACACGCACGCTTGCCAGGCGCGCGGGTGCGGGGTTGCTGTTGGTCAGACGGGCAAACATGGTTGGCACGCCAACAAAAGCTGTGATGCGGAAGCGCTCAACAACGTCCAGCGCAGCGTCAACATCGAAGCGATCGAGAAAGCATCCGCGGATACCTGCCATCAGACCGTACAGTGCGATGCTCACAGCCATAATGTGTGACCAGGGCAGTGCGACGAGTGCAAGATCTCGCGGCCCCAGAAAAATTCCAGCGAGTACAGTGGACGCGCGCGCGCCCAGCAGAGCGTT
The DNA here is from genome assembly GCA_021790655.1 of Acidobacteriota bacterium. GTDB lineage: Bacteria > Acidobacteriota > Terriglobia > Terriglobales > Acidobacteriaceae > JAKAAZ01. The sequence continues at coordinate 6,187 of JAJYGR010000221.1, forward strand.
GCTTGATAAGGCTGCGCCCTTTGGGAATCCACTCGTGCCGGAGGTATGAAAGATGGCAACGGTTGCGGTCGGGTCAATGGCGACCGGGGGGAACTGGGAATCCGCCACAGAGACGCGCAGGAATCCATCGAGCGTTTCCTCCTCCTCATCTGCCTGTATCCAGGTGCGCACATCCAAAGCTTTGTGATCGCCAATCGTTCGTTTAAATACCACGCTGTCAGTAACGAGAATCTCAGTGCCGCTATCGGCGAGAATCCGGCGCACTTCGACAAGAGAGAGCTGCGGGTTCAGCGGAACCGCAATGCCTCCTGCTCGAATAATTGCAAGAAACCAGTGAAAGCATTCCCGGCTATTGCTGCGATAGATGGCTACAGGCTGGCCTGGACGAAGCGCGACCGTTTGGCGCAGAAAAGCGTCCATTGAGCAAACTTCCGTGTGCAAATCGGACAGATGAAAGACGCCGCTTTCGTATACGGCGACTTCACAGTTTCCTTTCCGGCGAACCAATTCATCCACGAGATTGGCGACGGTGACTGTGCTGTCCTGAGCAAGTTGAAAACGTTCGAGGATATTCATTCCGTAGATATCTGCTTGCGGCCCCAGTCGCTGGCCACACAATAGTGGAAGAGGCGGTCAAGATAATCGAGTACGGGTGGTGGACTCACCCCGGCAGGTTGCAGAAGACGTTCGGCCTGGCTGGTGTCAAACTGCATGCGCATGGTGAAGTAATCCCGATAAGCGCGGCCGTCGCGCAGTACACGACGTTTGCTCCCCCACAGCGAGAGAAACAGGAGTGGACGCAACACGGCGAAGAAAAATTTCGGATCAACGAAACGCGGCTCGGGAGCGTTGAAGTATTCCATCGCGCGAAGGGCAACTTGCTGGATCGTTGCGCTGGCGCGCGGTCCTGCACAAAGGTGAACGGTATAACCCAGCGCGGCCTCATCAAAGAGGAGTTGTGTGACAGAACTGGCGACAAAATCCACGGGCACAATGTCGAGTACAGCGTCCGGATAGCCAGGGACGGTCCTCCAAAGGCGTCGTGCGTAGATCTTCAGCGGCCAGTACATCATCTTGAAGCTGGAGGTAACGCCGGTTCTGGAGTCCCCTACGATGATGCTGGGACGCAGAATTATGCCGGGCAGCGAAGCCAGACGTGTTCTTACAAGGGCTTCAGCCTCAGCCTTCGTTTGTTCGTACGTGTTGCGATAGCTTTGGCCTACAACAAGTTCGTCTTCACGCACCAAGCCCGTGCGCTCGCCGGCCACGTAGGCTGTGCCAACGTAGGCGAAGGTTCGAAGCTTGCGCGCGCTGCCCGCAAGATCGAGAATATGCCGGGTGCCCTCGACGTTGATGCGGCGTGCCTCTTCGAGCGAATGATCGAACCGCACCGTGGCAGCGGAGTGAACGACGCGGGTTGTTTCGGCCGAAAGGTGCTTATAGACAGCCGGGGCAAGCCCGCAGTTCGGCTCGCTGATGTCTCCAGAAAACACCTCTACGCGCGAGCGGTCTCCTGGAGGAATGAATAAATCAGCGCGTTGTCGGGCCGATTGCCCTGCACTGTCGCGGATGAGCAGCGCTAGTGCGGCATTCGGCTTCCGCTCCAGAATTTCACGCACCAGTTGGACTCCGAGAAAACCAGTCGCACCAGTAACGAGAATGAGTTCTTTGTTGTTCAGTTCAAAACCCTTTCTTCGTCCGCGCTCAAAGAAGGCCGGGGAAACTATGCACGCCGGGTGCTTCTGTGAAGGCTTGCGCTACGACTGAGTATAGCCTGCAAGCGCACTCGTTGTGCACCGACTGAGGATGGGAGTTATCTCGAACAGCGGAGAACATCTGGCAACCGAAGCTCGGAGATTGGAGATAATGCCCAAGACCCTATATTCTGATTGGGAGCAGCCATAACGGCCGCTACAACTCGCATCTGACCTTTCTTCACTTCGAAGACTAAAGGATGCATTCCATCCTCATGACTCAATCATTATCGTTCACAGGATTCGTTTTGAAGAACCTGCTGCGCAGGCGGATGAGGTCTCTGCTCACGCTGGCGGGAATTGGAACAGCGGTGGGCGCGTTTGTAGGCCTGGTAGGTTTTTCGAGTGCGTTTGAACAACAATGGATGCGTATTTACTCCAGCAGTGGCACCGACCTCGCCGTGATTCAAGGGACGTTCCTGAACACTTCGATGGACGAATCGACGACAGCAAAGCTCAAGAATTTGCCGGATGTGGCGCAGGCCTCGCCTACAATCTTCAACCTGATGGACCTGACACCGGACGTGAATGCGTTGGTTTACGGCTGGAAAGCCGATGCTTTTCAGTTTAGTTCTCTGCAGATTCTCACAGGGAGACGCTTTCGTGACGGCCACGCCGAAGTCATGCTCGGCGATATTCTCGCGGCGAATTTGAAGAAAGCGCCCGGGGACATTCTTGATATTCAGGGCACGCCATTTACCGTAACGGCTATTTACCACGGTGCATCGACGCTTGAGGCGTCCGCAGTGGTCATGCCATTGGACCAGTTGCAACAGCTTAACGGCTTGCAGGGCAAAGTTGGGACGATTGATATTCGGCTGCGCCCAACGCCTCGCGGAGAGACGCCGGAACAATATCAAAAGCAGGCACAGGCTGAGATCGAAGCAGCGCTGCCCGGAATGCACGCTGTGCCCGCGGCCGAGCGCGCCAGCGATAATCAGTTTGTGAAGCTGGCCCACGCCTCCGCCTGGGGCACCTCTTCGCTTGCCCTTATCATCGGCATACTGGGAATTGCCAACACTATGGCAATGTCGGTCTTCGAGCGCACACAGGAGATCGGCATCTTACGCGCTTTGGGTTGGAACCGATGGCAGGTTCTGGCGCACATCGAGATTGAAGCAATCACACTTGGCCTATGTGGGGGACTTCTCGGTGTCGCATTAGGCTGGTGTGCTCTGCAGGTGTTGGCGGTTTTGCCATGGACCGCAAGTCTCGTTTCGGCCTCACTCCACTGGCAGTTTCTTGCCGAGGCGGTAGGAATCGCGGGGTTCTCCGGGCTGATTGCCGGAGCGCTTCCGGCGTGGCGTGCGGGGCAACTCTCACCCGTCGATGCGCTGAGGCACGATTAGCCGATCCCACACAGCAGTCGTCATCGGCGGCCGTACCGCGCTGCAGTTGGACTTCCGCAGCGGAAGTCGGAACACTTTCCACCGTAGAAGCCCTTACCGGCCGATGAAATGTGTAAATAGTTGAGGAGGTCCATGGCAAAATTCGGGGCATTCTGTTTTCCGGGAACCGGTCATCTCAATCCGATGATCGCACTTGCGCATTCTTTGCAGCTAAGAGGTCATCAGGTGGTGATCTTTGGAATTGCAGACACCGAGGCAAGTGTGCGGGCGGCCGGTATCGAATTTCAACGGATCGGCGCCGAAGACTATCCGCCCGGAACGCTCAGGAGGCTGGACGAACAATTAGCGCGGCTCAAGGGAATCGCGGCATTTCGATTTACGTTGGATCGGGTGAGGAATTCGACGCGGATGATCCTGCGTGATGGGCCGGAGGTGGTGCGGGCCGCCAACGTCGATGCTCTGCTTGTTGACGAGGCGGAGTTTGCAGGAAACGTGGCAGACTATTTAGGCCTGCCCTGGATATCCCTCGCCCTGATTCCTCCCCTGCTTCCCGACGATCGGTTTCCACCCTTCTGGTTCGGCTGGGCAGCAGGACAGGATCGGCTCAGCCGTTTGCGAAATCGCCTTGCCATCCATCTTCTTCTGCGGATCGCAGCCCCCATCTTCCGGGAAGTGAACCAGCAGCGTAGCGCGTGGGGACTGAAGCAGCTGATGCGTCCGGAGGACGGGCTATCGCCTTTGGCACAAATTACTCAGTTGCCGGAGGCACTGGACTTCCAAATTCGCGGCAAAAAACCAGCCGGGCTTCACTACACGGGGCCTTTCTTACACGCTCAACGACGTCCCAGTGTCCATTTTCCCTGGGACCAACTCGATGGACGCCCGCTCATTTACGCATCCCTGGGCACGCTTCAGAACGGTTCGGAAGTCATCTTCAAAACGATTGCAGATGCCTGTGTCGGACTCGACGCACAATTGGTGATCTCGCTCGGTGGCGGGCTTGATCCGGCGAGATTGGGGAAGCTGGCCGGTGATCCGTTGGTGGTGCATTTTGCTCCTCAACTGGAGATTCTGAAGCGTGCAACGCTGGTGATCACACATGCGGGCCTGAACACGGTCCTCGAGTCGCTTTCCGAGGGAGTACCACTGGTGGCCGTGCCCCTCGGTAACGATCAACCCGGGGTAGCGGCCAGGCTCAAAGCACGCGGAGCATGCGTGGTGGTTTCACGGCACAGGCTAAACCCGGCGCGGCTTCGCAAAGCAGTCCTCCTCGTGCTGCAAGATACCGGATACCGTGAAGCGGCACGGGTCTTGCAGAGAGCGATCCAGCAGTTGAACGGGCCTGACCGCGCCGCAGATGTCATCGAACAGGTGCTCAAACTTTGTTCGACTTAGATATCTCTCTTGAAGATGTATAGTAAGGGGCGCGATTCTTCAGGCTCATGCTATGGCGCGGCCTTATTCGGATGATTTGCGGCGCAAGCTGCTTGAGGCCTATGACGGAGGCAAGTGGAGTCTGTCGGAGTTAGCCGAGCGTTTCGGCGTGAGCGTGGGTTGGGCCTGGAAGGTGTCGGCGGCCAGGAAGCGTACCGGGCGGATGGAGCGTCCCAGTTATCGTCCCGGAGCCAAGCGCCGGATAGATGAAGCGGCGTTGGTTGGATTATTGCGTTCCCATCCCGACGCGACACTGGTCGAGTTACAGGCGGAGTTAGAGAACAAGACCGGGCTTCGCTTCAGCACGCAACATTTGTGGCGAGTGGTGAAGCGGATGGGTTTCCGGCTCAACAAAAGTCACTCCACGCGCAAGAGCGGAACACGGAACAGAACCGCAAGCGGCGCAAAGAGTTCGTCGAGAGGATTGGCAGGATCGACCTTGAACGGTTGATCTTTCTCGATGAGAGCGGCGTCTCGACGCAGATGGCGCGACTGTATGCGCGTGGTACCGGAGGCGCGCGTATTCATGACCCCCCGACGGCAGATGGAAAATCCTCATCATTTTGGGCGCCATCCGCACTCGCGGCATGATCGCCACCATGACTATTGAGGCGGCCTCGGATCGAGAGATATTCCTTGCTTATCTGGATGAGGTCTTGTGTCCGAAACTGCGGCCTGGCGATGTGGTGGTGATGGACAATCTCGTTCGCACAAGGTTCAGGGAGTGCGCGAAAGAATGGAGGCAGCAGGAGCCCGGTTGCTTTACCTGCCGCCTTACTCGCCGGACTTAAACCCTATCGAAAAGGCCTTTGCCAAGCTCAAGCAACTACTGCTGCCTAGTGTCTGCTTACAGGCCCGGGTCATCGCATTTGAAATTGCGCAGACGGAAGATCGAAAGTGCGAAAAGTCTGGACACTCCCCGACGACAGTCGATCTCCAATCGACATCTCCGGAACGACCCTCGACTTGAAGTCGAGGGTCGTTCCGTTATTTGGGCTGTGCATCTGGTGTTGTGTCCACTAAATCCGTTACCGGGTGCTCAGGCAGAACCAAAGCTGGAATCGGTTGCTGGTTGAAGTCGAAGTCGTTGGTCAGATTGCCCAGGATGGGAACGTCTTCGCGCACCGTCGGTCTGCGGTCGGGCCGCCCATCGGTCTTTGGATTCAGCCGCAATCCGCCCAGAAAATCGTCTTCGATGAATTTCAGATATGCGTCGAAGCTGAGCGTCTGATGGTCGATGAAATGAGGTTTGGCATAGGGAGAAATGACCATCGCCGGAACACGCAGCCCATACCCGTTTTCATCAACGACAGGCGGTATCTCATGATCATAAAATCCGCCCCAGTCATCCCAAACCAGAAAGATGGCGCAGTCTTTCCAGTTCGGCCCCTGCATCACGGCATTGATCAGACCCGTCACCCAGCTCTGACCTACGCTCAGACGTGCAGGTGGATGTTCGCTCACCATCTGCGAAGGAGCAATCCAGGAGACGGAGGGCAAGGTGCCATCGTGGGCCTGCTTATAAAAATTCTCCAGAGGCTGAATACGGGAAAGTTCACCGTCGTCTTTTACCGTGTCAAAGTACGGCAGCGGATTCCATATCCCTGGTGTGCGCGCCGTGTACCGTTCGACTCGGGGACAGTTGATAGCGGCTTCATCGTCGCCCGTACAACCGGGACTAGTACCCCTGATCACATAGTAGCCCCAGCTCACGTGATGCGCGTGTAACAGGTAAGTCACGTCCGTCCACGCATAAATCGCTTTTTTATCGGGTGCGTCCTTTTGGCCACCGAAGTCGAGTGGCCTTCCGGGAGCATCCACCGCATTCTTGCAGCTCTTCGGATCATCATGCTTGGTGCAATACGCCGACCATGCCGATACCTCGTAGAGATGAGCGGGCAGACTCCAGGAGGCATTGGGTTCGAACATGTGGTCCTGGAGCACGAAAGTGCGCGCGTAGGCCCAGTAATTCGGGAGGTCCCGGCCATCGTGGTATCCCATCGCATCTGGATTCGCCGAGTTCGTACATACAGGATTCCAAGCGTTCCCGCATCCCTTGCGGCCACTTTCAGCCTGAATGACAAAGCCATCCATCCTACCATTGTCAATGTCCTTCAGACTGGCAGCTGCGTTATGGGGCCCACCCCCATTGGCATCATTCGTATCGTGATACGGACTCATACACTGTCCTGTCCTCGGATCGGGATTGCAGACAGTGAAGGCTCCATCCTTCGTCGGCAATCCATCTGCCCCTGGGAAAGTGCCGAAGTAACTGTCGAACGAACGGTTTTCCTGCATAATGATGATCACATGCTTGATTTTGTGAATTCCTTCCGGAACCGCAGAAGGGCTCTGGGCCTTAGAACCCATCGGAATTGCCAGCAGCAGGAACCCAATCGCACACAACCATCCAGCTCTTGGGATAGCAGTCAAACTGAAGTGTTTCCACGAAAGTTGCGAGGCAAAATTACGAGGCATAAAAAACTCCCTTGAAGAACGATTGAATTTTGCTGAGAAGCCCGTCCTGATCCCCCGCTATCGTATCCGAATTCTATTGTTTGGCCATTGTCGTCGATGGACGGGCAACTAAATCCGTCGATGGGTGTTCGGAAAGGACCAGGGGCGGAAGTGGTTGCTGGTTGAAATCGAAGTCGTTGGTCAAGTCGCCTAAGATAGGAACATTTTCGCGGACAGTCGGTCTGGGATCGGGTCTTCCATCCGTCTTGGGATCGAGCCGTAATCCGCCCAGAAAATCGTCTTCGATGAATTTCAGATATGCGTCGAAGCTGAGCGTCTGATGGTCGATGAAATGCGGTTTGGCATAGGGAGAAATGACCATCGCCGGAACACGCAGCCCATACCCGTTTTCATCCACCACCGGGGGCGGTTCATGATCGTAAAATCCTCCCCAGTCATCCCAAACCAGAAAGATGGCGCAGTCCTTCCAGTCTGGCCCCTGCATCACGGCGTTGATCAGGCCGGTCACCCAGCTTTGGCCAACACTTACCCGTGCAGGTGGATGTTCACTGACCCGGAAAGCAGGAGCAATCCAGGAGACGGAGGGCAATGTGCCATCGTGGGCCTGTTGATAAAAATTCTCCAGCGGCTGAATGCGGGAAAGCTCACCGTCGTCTTTTACCGTGTCAAAGTACGGCAGCGGATTCCATATCCCCGGAGTCCCTTTGTCCCGTTTGACTGGAGGACAGGACACGCCAGCGCCTTCCCTGCAGTCCGTTTCAGCACCTTTCATCACGTAATAACCCCAGCTTACCTGGTGAGCGTGGAGCAGATACGTCAGATCCGTCCATGCATAAATCGGCTTCGTGCCGATGGGCCCATTCCGTTCGCCACCAAAGTGTCCTCTGCCACCAAAATTGGGGGTTATTCCTGGAGAATTCAGCTCGTTCACACAGCTTTTCGGGTCGTCGTGTTTTGTGCAATACGCCGACCATGCCGATACCTCGTAGAGATGAGCGGGCAAGCTCCAGGAGGCATTCGGTTCGAACATGTGGTCCTGCAGAACGAAGGTATGTGCATAGGCCCAGTAGTTCGGAAGGTCGCGCCCGTCGTGATATCCCATGACATCTGGCCTTATTGAGTTGGTACATGCAGGATTCGCACTGTTCAGACATCCCTTGCGCCCTTTTTCAGCCTGGACAACAAATCCATCCAGCTTGCCACTGTCGATGTCCGCCAAGCTGGAAGCTGCCTCATGGGGCCCACCTCCATTGATGTCATTGGTATCGTGATACGGACTCATGCACTGCCCCGTCTGTTTGTCGGGATTGCAGACAGTGAAGGCTCCATCCTTCGTCGGCAATCCATCCGCTCCCGGGAAAGTGCCGAAGTAACTG
>JAJYGR010000193.1 GCA_021790655.1 Acidobacteriota bacterium
CTTTTACTCAGCGTGGAAGTTGTGGCGCAACAGACAGCCGCCGTCCCGGCGCAAGTACGATCTGACGATCAGCTTGCCGACGAGATCAATAGCAAACTGATGGCTTCAAACACGCTGCGCCCGCTCGACCTTGGGGTGTGGGTTCATGACGGAACAGCGACCCTAAGCGGTACCGTTCCCAATGTTACGTTGCGCCAACAGGCAGATGCGCTGGTGCGGACCGTCCCCGGTGTGAAGAAGGTCGATGACCGGATGACGGTTGGGTCTGTTACGGCAACGGCCCCCGGATTTCCTGCTACAAGTGCAACTCCGTCCGAACAGGCAGGAGCCAGTTCGTCGGCTGTTACCAGTCCCTCAGGAAGCAACTCTGCCACCACCTACGCCGGAAGACGTTCGCAACAGACTGGCCAGACCGGCCTACCCACCCGAAATCAGGCGCAAAGAATTCCTTCGCGCATGTACCCGACACGTGCCCCGCTGCTTACGATTGCAGCAGGAACTCCGCTTTACGTCATGATGATGCAGACAGTCGACAGCCATCATACGAAGCCGGGCATGGGATTTCATGGTTTGCTGGCGCGAGACATCGTTTTGAGGAATGGTGTCATTGCGATTCCACGCGGAGCTTATGTGGAAGGCACAGTGATTGATGCGCGGCCTCCCGGTCATTTGAAGGGTCGTCCGCAGTTGGCGCTACAGTTGTCGAACATCACAATGGGAAATACCAGCTATGTGTTGACTAGTTCCATGTGGGCGCACCGAGGCCCAGGCAAAGGTGGAGAGACTGCCCAGGCAGTCGGCGGAGGCGCGGCGTTTGGAGCCATTACAGGAGCTATTGTTGGCGGCGGTCCGATCGCATTGCTTGGTGCTGCGATAGGTGGGTTGGGCGGCGCAGGGCTTTCGGCGCTTTCGTCTGGACCCCATCTGGTGGTTCCGGCAGAATCGATTGTGAACTTTCGTCTAAACGCTCCGTTGACGGTGCGCGAGCTTACTGCGGCCCAGGTACGCATGGTGGCTGCCAATCTGCCGCCGTGTCGCAATTGTCGGCCACGCCGACGATACTACTCCTCGTACCCAGCTTCTGTGCCAGGTGCGCCACCTGGAGGCTATCCATATTGAGTACAGGCGCTTTCTTCGAATACGATGCGCTCCATTTATACTGTTAAGAGCTACGCCGCTCTGCTCTTTCAAAGTCGGTTTGGCAAATTCCCGCCCGGTGTAATCAAGCACTGGACGTAAGGTCGTCGCACGCACATGATTCGTTTTTTGCAGCAGGACAGCCGTATTGTGAAGGGCATCTTCATCGGCCTCATCTCCGTCACCGCAGTTCTCATGGTCATCACGCTGGTGCCTGGCATTTTTCAGGACGCTGCGGCGGGTGGCGACACTTTCGCCATCGTGCATAGCGACAGCATATTTGGCCGTTTCCTGGGCTCTTCCACTGACGTTTCGATGACGCAGGTGCAGCAGGTGGCGCAGCGCATGCAACAGCAGCAGCACTATCCAGACTTCATCCTTCCATTTCTGGTCCAGCGCGCGGGGCAGGCCATGGTGCAACGCGCTGTGTTGATCCAGGAAGCCGGACGTCTCGGACTGACGGTCACGGATGAGGACGTCAGGAATGAGTTGACGCACGGGCCGTTTGCTCCCGTTCTGTTTCCGGACGGAAAATTTATCGGCGAAGATCGCTACGACGATTTTGTGCAGAACAACTTCAATATGTCGCGCACAGATTTTGAGCGCCAGTTGAAGGACGAAATTTTGATCAATCGGCTGGAGTCGCTGATCACCGGCGGACTGAATGTGTCGCCCCAGGATGTGCGGGACGCCTATCTGAAGCAGGCGACCAAGGTGAAGTTCGAATATGCGGTGCTGTCCGCCGCGGACCTTCGCAAGCAGATCAATCCTTCCGATGCGGAACTGAAGGCGTTCTTCCAAAAGAATTCCGCGCGCTACGCGCATGCCATTCCTGAAACGCGCAAAGTGCAGTATGTTTCCTTCAATCTGAACCAGGTGCCGGGCGGCCCTCCGCAGGTTTCCGGCGCGGACATCCAACGTTATTACAACGAGCATCAGCAACAGTTCCAGGTGCCGGAGCAAGTGCGCGTGCGGCATATCCTGATTAAAGTTCCAGCGAAGGCCGATGCAAAGACAGTCGCGGCGGCGCAGGCAAAAGCGCAGGACATTCTGAAGCAGCTACTGAACGGCGCTAATTTCGCGGATCTCGCCAAGAAATATTCGGATGACCCGGGCAGCAAGGAGCAGGGTGGCGAACTCGGCTTCATCCAGCATGGCGCGACTGTTCCGGAATTCGATAAGGCTGCATTTTCGCTTCAGCCTGGACAGCTTTCCGGGATCATTCGCACGCAGTTCGGTTTTCACATTTTGCAGGTGGAAGAGAAGCAGCCGGCCCATGAGAAATCTGTCGATGAAGTACATAACTTGATTCTGGCCAATCTGACGCAGCAGAAGCAGACTCAGGCGGCGCAAGACTATGCATCGAAGTTGCAGGCAGAGGCGCAGAAGAACGGTCTACAGAAGATGGCCGAAGAGAACCATCTTCAGATGACGACGACGGATCCGCTACAACAAGGCGGAGTAGTTCCGGGCTTGGCGGATGGATCGCAAATGCTAACGCGTGCCTTCACCATGAAGCCCGGCGCGCCGCCGCAAAGCGCCTCGACGGGCGAAGGGTATGCAGTCTTCACGGTGCTGAATGTGGTTCCAGCCCATGCGCCGACCTTCGATACATACAAGCCCACATTGTTGGAAGACTTCCGCAACGAGCAGATGGCGGGAATGTTGCGTGGCCGTACCGAGCAGTTGGCCATCAAGGCCAAGGAAGAGAACAGTCTTGAGAAGGCGGCCAAAGAAGTTGGCGCGACCGTCAAGACCAGCGACCTGGTTGACAGCACGGCGCAGGTTCCAGACCTTGGCGCCATGGCCTCCGAAGGCGCGGTGGCCTTCACGCTACAGCCCGGCCAGTTCAGCGGGCCGATCTTGACGCAGCGCACCGGCGTAGTTATGCAGCTTCTCGATAAGCAGGCTCCTACGGAAGCGCAAATTCAGCAGAATCTCGATGCGGTGCGCGACCAGTTGATCCAGCAGCGGCGGGATGCCGCTTTTGCCGTCTTCGTGACCTCGCTCCAGGAGCACTATACCCAGCGCGGACTGATTCGTTACAACAAGAAAACTCCTGCACCTGTAGTGCCGGGCATGTAAAGAACGGAATGCATGCGCGCTGGCGTCCGTGCCAGAGCAAGCATTTCGTAATATTTTGCGAGTCTGTACCATTCAAACCCTGCTACAGCTTTTCGCGTACACGGTCAATTACAGGGTATGTAGGCAAGTGCTCGGCAAGACCGTTGCCAGGCTTTCGTCCAGCGAACCGTGGAGAATGAATGCTTACCGAACGCGCCTCAGGTGTCCTGCTGCACGTCTCGTCGCTTCCTTCTCGTGGCGGCATAGGAGATTTAGGGCCAGCCGCGTATGCCTTCGCGGATTTTCTCGCTGCCGCCAAACAGCAATATTGGCAGGTGCTGCCGCTGGGACCAACGGGATATGGAAATTCGCCGTACTCGGCGCTTTCGGCCTTTGCCGGCAATCCTCTTTTCATCAGTCTGGAAGTTCTCGCCTCGCAAGGATGGCTCGACAGCAACGCATTGGTTTCTCTGCCGGGTAACGATGGCCCAGCAGACTTCGAGCGGGCCGTGGAGACGAAACGTCCTTTGCTGGAACAGGCCGCGCAACGATTTTCGGCACACGCTCAGGAAGAAGATCGCCATCGCTTCGAGCAGTTCTGTACGGACAACTCTTACTGGCTGGAAGCCTATGCCAGTTTCAGTGTGATGCGTACCATGTTCGCCGGAGCAAGCTGGGCCGCGTGGCCTATGGATTATGTACTGCGCGTTCCGGAGGCCATGGAGCGCTTCCGCGCAGACCGTGCGCCAGAGCGGATGGTACAAAAAATAATCCAGTTCTTTTTCGAAGAGCAGTGGCAGACGCTGCGCCGGTATTGCGCGGAGCGTAACATCCGCTTCATTGGCGATGCCGCCATCTTTGTGAATTACGACAGCTCCGATGTCTGGATGTATCCGGAAATCTTTGAGCTGGACGAGCAGAAAAATGCTCTCCAGGTTTCCGGCGTTCCGCCAGATTATTTCAGTCCGACCGGCCAGCGCTGGGGCAACCCGCTCTATCGATGGGACGTACTGGCCAGTCGAAATTTCGACTGGTGGGAGGCGCGTATTCGTCGCGCGCTCTTCCTTTGCGACCTGTTGCGGCTCGACCACTTTCGCGGATTTGAGGCCTACTGGTCCATCCCCGCGGAGGACGAGACGGCGATTCGCGGCGCATGGAGAAAAGCGCCAGGCGCCGAACTGTTTGCGTATCTGCGTAAACAGCTTGGCAATCTCCCGCTGATTGCCGAAGACCTCGGCCTGATTACGCCGGAGGTGGAGCAACTGCGGCAACATTGCGGCCTGCCCGGAATGCGCGTCATGCAGTTCGGTTTCAGCGACCGTGGCGCGCACATCCATCTTCCTCACCGCTGCGAGGAAAATATGGTCATCTACACCGGCACGCACGACAACGATACAACCCTGGGCTGGTGGCACAAGACCAACGATGTGGAACGTCAGGCGATTGCCGCGTACCTGCATCCGGGAGATGATGGCATTGTATGGGCGATGATGCGTGGCGCGGCGACCTCGGTGGCGCGGCTGTGTTTGTTCCCCATGCAGGACTTGCTACAACTGGGCAGCGAGGCGCGGATGAACACCCCCGCGCAGTCCCATGGCAACTGGGCCTGGCGCTATCATCCGGATGCGCTGCAACCCTGGTTGGCCGAAAAGTTGGCGGCCTTGACCGAAGTGACGGATCGCGATGGGTGGGTGAAACCAGTCAGCCAGGTCGTTTAGAACTCGCCAGTTGCGGGCGCTCCTTTACGAGTGTGCCTGTCGCATCGCAAAATGGAAGAGACATATCAACACTCAGGAGAACCGATGCCCCTTTCTGGAGAAGCTATTCGCATGATGAATTACGCCGACGACATCGGCACAACGCTGCGCCGCCTGCTGGTGGTGCTGCCCTCGCTTGCGCCAGAGGAGCGGAAACGCGTCCGCGAATATATGCTGGGGGTCGAGCCGACCATCGCCGATGTGCTGGCCGCCCTAGAAGACAAGAAATAATCCTATTGCGCTGGCGGCCTGGAGCGCCCGGTCGATGGTTTGTAGGCCTGCTGTAGATAGGTCCGCGCCAGGTCGAGCGCCCCACCGGTGTTGTCGCCGGTTTGCAGGGCTTCGCGATACTGATTCAAGGCGCGGTCCCGCTGTCCGGACGCATCAAAGATTCTTCCCAGTTCGAGATCGCTCCACACCTCTGTCCACTTCGGAACATCGTCGCCGTGCAGCGCGTCGCGGTATGCGCCTTCCGCCGCCTGGTAATTGCGTTGCTGGAAGTAGACCTCGCCCAGACGATAGCTGGCCAGTGAACTGATGTTGTCGAGCGCGAGCGCCTGCCGATACTCCTGAATTGCACCGGCGTAGTCATCGCGGGCCGCCTTTTGTTGGCCACGCAGAATATGCACGCGGACCTGCATCGCCATGTCACTTCGCAACAGCCAATGCTCTGGGTCGAGTGTCACCTTGCGCGGCATGCCAAAGGTATCAACGACGAATTGTGAATGCGCGCCAACCACCTCGATGCGCTGGTTGACCGTCTTGCCTTCGGTCTCAATACGAAGATCCACGGGCATACGGAACAGGTCCAGATCCTGGTCGATTTCGCCCACCGTGCGAAATCCCTTGTTATTACCCAGTCGGTAGAGTGTCCATTTAGTCTGCATATCTGGCGCGCCCGTGCTGTGGAGCCATTGCGTAAAGAAGGGTTGCAAGTCCTGGTGCGAGGCTGCTTCAGCGACGGCTTCCACTTGTGCTGAAGAAATCGATGTGTCCGCAAATTGAGAAAGGATCGTATGTAGGGTGGTTTGAAACGCTGCATCGCCCAACTGCCACTGCAACATGCGGAAGATCATCGCGCCCTTGTCGTAGGTCATCGACTGAAATTCTGGAGACGAGACAGGATAGCGCGATGCATCGTCCAGCGGAATGGTGTCATAAGCGAGCGCACCCGCAGACACGTCCAGCACGGCGTCCGTCAGGGCCTTCTGACCTAAGTTATTTTCCAAATACATCAACTCCGCGTAGCGGCACATGCCATTGGTGATCCACGCATCGTCGAGGGTCGCCGGACTGTCATGGTTTCCCCACCATTGGCGCGCGATTGTATTGGCCAGCAGGCGGAATGCATTCTTGCCCTGCATTTGTGTGCCTGCAATGGCTGCAATCTCCGGTGCCCAGTATGCAGGCACCGTGTCATCCGGCAATTCGACGACGTTTATCTGGTTGGAATCCGCAGGGCCGAACTGTGAAGCGAAATAGCTATATTCTCGATTGGCAATGACGGCGTAATTCTTTTCGTCGAAGGGTAGACCCTTGGCTTTCGATGGGCCGCTTGTATCGATCCGATAAACGCGCACGTTCGGGTTCGCATCGGCAGTATAGGGCCCGATAAATTTTCCAGCGAGGAGTGTCCCTGGAAATCCTGAGCGCGACCATTGAAAGTCGAAGACTATCCGGCCATTTTCATCCTGATGCGGCGTGCCGGTAGGCCCGCTGCCCAGCACTCGTTCGCCCACGGGTATATGCACGTGCATGGCTGCGGTAAAGCGGTCCGTCATATATCCGACCATGGGAAACCACTGCGCGCCATAGAGCAGATAGCTGACAGGGTCGCCGATGGCGGCAAGTTGCGGGCTGTTCGCTGTAGTTGCAGTTTGTTCGTTCGCCAATACGCCGCTATAGGTAAACGTCCAGCTCGCCGACTCACCCTTGTGCAGTGGCGCGGGTGGTGTCACGCGCAGGCTGCTTGCATCTTCCAAAGCGCCGAGAGCATCGATACCGGACGAAGTCGAGGATACGCGCTCCGCGTTGAGCAGCAGTTCCTTGGCGTCCGTAATTTTCGCGACACGCAGAGCGGGATTCAGTTCAAAGGAGACGGACGTAGTATTGCGTAGCGCGGTGAAGGACACTGTGGTCTGCGCCGTCAAAGTATGCCGCGCGGGATCGAGGGTCACATCAATGCCGTAGCCGTTGATGTGGATGGCTGGCGCGTAGGGTGGTTGCTGGAGCGTCTGTGCCGATACGACCGATACACAAAATAGGCAGAGAACGAGCACCAGACGACAGACGCGTGTTCGTGATGCCGAAGTGTTCAGGCTCATTTCCGTTAGACCATTTTCAAAGATACTGTAATTCAAAAATAAGTTCGTCATGCTGAGCGCAGCGAAGAATCCAGAGGGTGATGGCTGCGCCTACCAGAGAATCGCTATAAATCGGAAGGTGGCTCACTGGCGAATCGCGCGACCCAGTCGGCCACGCGATCGATGGAAGTGAGAGCTTGTGGGGAATGCGAATGGAGTGCATGGCGAATCTCAGCCAACTCCTGTTGCATCTGCGTGCGAGCGGCGCCGTCGGCCAATAACGGCAGCAGCGTTCGTACAACTTGCTCCGCTGTAAATTCATTCTGGATCAGCTCGGGCACGACACGTTTTCCCGCAATCAGATTTGCCATGGCGACGTGTGGAAGGTTTACCAGTCGGCTGGCCACAGCATAGCTCAACGGAGAAAGCCGATAGACCGCGACGAAGGGATTGCCGATCAGCGCCGCCTCCACCGTGGCCGTACCGCTGGCCACCACGCTGGCCCGCGCGTGGAAGAGAGCGGTCCGCGCATCTTCGACCACGTGGATTGGAACGCTGCTCCGGCATTGTGTCACGGCAGCGCGCACCCATTCTGGCGCAAGGGTTGCAGCCGCGGGCAGCATGTACTCATATTGTGTGCCAAGCTGTTTGGCAGCCGCCGCCATCACCGGCAAATTCAGGCGCACTTCTTTACGACGGCTCCCGGGAAGCAGCCCAATCCACTGCTTCGCGGGGTCGAGCGAGTAGCGCTCTGCGAAGTCTTTGCGCGCGATCGCGGGAGAAGACAGGTTGGCCCGGATTTGGTCGGCGAGGGGATGGCCGACAAACTCCGCATCCACGCCACGCTCACGGTAGTAGTTTTCTTCGAATGGAAAGATGACCAGCATCTTCGTGACGCGTTCCTGCACCCAACGGATGCGATGTTTTTTCCAGGCCCAGAGCTGCGGACTGACGAAATAGATGACCGGAACACCGAGTTTTTTGAGTTCCCGCGCCAATCGAAAATTTACATCGGGAAAATCGATGAGCACGGCGACGTCGGGCCTGCGCGCCCGAATGCTGCGGACGAGACGGCGATACTCGCTGTAAATGCGCGGCATGTGCCGGACCACTTCCGTGATGCCCATAACTGCGATATCTTCCGCATGCACAATGCGCTCGCAGCCAGCGGCTTTCATGGCACTGCCGCCGAGTCCGAAAAACCGCGCCTCCGGCAAACGCGCGCGCGCGACTTCGATCAGCATCGCGCCGTAGCGCTCGCCGCTTGCTTCTCCTGCGGAGATGAAGACGGTTGGCATGGGGGTTTGCGCGGAGTGGCCTCAGTCGCCCGACACTGCCAGCGCATGGCCGCTCGGAACATCCGCCCCCGGAATCTCCTGGTCGCGATATTGCAGCCGGTAAAGCTTCCAATACAGGCCACGCTTCGCCAGCAGTTCCTGGTGCGTGCCGATCTCGCGCAACTGTCCTTTATGCATTACCAGAATGTGGTTCGCGCTTTGAATGGTGGAGAGCCGATGAGCCACCACCACCGACGTGCGGCCCGTGACCAGCCGGGTAAGCGCGGACCGGACGCGCAATTCCGTATCGGTATCGACGCTGGATGTTGCCTCATCGAGAATGAGAATGCGTGGATTGTGCGCCAGCGCGCGGGCAAAGTTGATGAGCTGTTTCTGCCCCGTGGAAAGCGTGTTTCCGCGCTCGCGCACGGCCTCTTGAAATCCGTCGGGCAGCGAGCGAATGTAGTCGCCGACATTTACCTGGTCCGCAGCGCTTTCAATCTCTTCTTCCGTGATCCATTCGGAGCCCAGCCGAATATTGCTGGCGACCGTGCCGGTGAACAGGACGGGGTCCTGCAGGACCACAGCAAAGCGACGGCGCAGAGCGTGCATGTCCCAGTCGCGCACGTCTACGCCCTCGATGAGAATGGCCCCGCGCTGCACGTCATAAAAGCGCAGCATCAGGCTGCTGAGTGTGGTCTTGCCTGCGCCGGTGTGCCCAACGATGGCAGCCGTTTCTCCGGCATCGATGGTGAAACTCACATCGCGCAGCACCCATTCGATGTCTTCATTTTCTGGCGACAAGGTTTCGCGCAGGCGCTCGGCTGTGGCAGCGTCCAGCTTCTGATAAGTGAACCATACATGGCGAAACTCGATGCGACCGGAGCCGTCACCGGTGCGCGCATTTGCAGGTGAAACCACTTCCGGCGCAGTATCGAGTAGCTTGAAGACGCGCTCGCTGGCAGCCATGGCGGCCTGCAGGATGTTGTATTTGTCGCTGAGGTCCTGAATGGGGCGAAAGAAGCGTTGCGAATACTGAATGAACGCAACCAGCACGCCGAGCGTCACGGCGCCGCGCAGCACGCCGCGACCTCCCATCCAGATGATGATGGCGACCGCGATGGAACTGAGAATTTCCACCGTCGGATAGTAGAGCGCATAGGCCATGATGGCGTCTTTAAAGGCCTTCATATGCTGGCGGTTCACTTTTTCGAAATCCTGAAACGCGCGCTCTTCGCGGTTGAAGAGTTGTACCACGCTCATGCCGCTGACATGCTCCTGCAAATAAGAATTGATGCGGGCAATCGCAGTGCGTATGCGGCGGTAGGACTCGCGCACATGTTTGCGAAAAATCTGCGTGCCCAGCAGAATGAAGGGAATCACGGAGAAGGCCATCAGCGCCAGCCACCAGTTCATGCGCAGCATCACGAAGACAATCCCGGCCAGTACCAGTACATCTTCAAAGATGGAGACGACGCCGGAGGTGAACATTTCATTCAATGCGTCCACATCGCTGGTCACGCGCGTTACGAGGCGGCCTGTGGGGTTGCGGTCGAAAAACGCGACGTGCATGCGCTGGATGTGGCGAAAGATCTGGCTGCGCAAGTCGTACATGACCTTCTGCCCGGTCCATTGCATCAGATAGGTCTGGATGAACTCCAGAAAATAGCTGAAGACCAGCGAGCCGAGATACACGCCCGCAATCTCGCTGATGCCCGTTATGGCGTTGCGGCTGAGGTGCCGGGCAAACAGAGAATGATGCTTGCCATCCGGCTGCGACATGTAAAGATCGATCGCGACCTTGGTCAGATAAGGACCGAGGACATCCGAGAATGCTTTGCACAGAATGGCGATGAGCGAAATGGCCACCTGCAGGCGATAGGGCCGCAGATAGGTGAGCAGGCGGCGCATCAGGCGGCCATCATAGGCCTTCCCGACGACGTCATCTTCGTGCTGTTGCGTGCTCTGTTTTGCGTCTGCCATGCGACACTGCTATTGTACGAAGTTTCCTTCGTTTCTCCGCTATCGCGGACATTTAAGTATGCCTACCTTCATGCCCAACACACTCGGAATCTACGTCTCCATCCCGTTTTGCCGCGCCAAGTGCAGCTATTGCAACTTTGCCTCCGGCGTCTTCGGCAGTGAGCGCATGGCCGCGTATGTGGACCGGCTGGCGGCGGAGATCCGCGCCATCCGCGCCCAGGCCGAGTTGTGGAACGCTGTGCTGCCGGAAAAGCTCGACAGCGTGTATTTTGGCGGTGGGACTCCCAGCTTGCTCTCTCCAGAACAGATGCAGCAGATATTGAAGGCGCTGCAGGAAGTTTTCTTCTTCGAGGCAGGAGCAGAAATTACCCTGGAGTGCGCGCCGGGCCAGTTGAGTGATGAACTATCGCAAGCACTGCCGCGCCTTGGATTCAATCGCGTCAGCCTGGGCGTGCAGTCGTTTGTGGATCACGAAGCGGCAGCGGTGGGGCGACTGCATACGCGGGCCATTACACTGGCGGAGATTGAACGTTTGCGCCGCGCGGGCATCGACGACATCAACGTAGACCTGATCGCGGGCCTGCCGCATCAAACACTGGAAAGCTGGCAGGAGTCTCTATATGCGGCGCTCGCGACCGGCGTGCCGCACCTGAGCGTCTACATGCTGGACGTCGATGAGGATTCCCGGCTGGGCCGCGAGATGCTGGCAGGCGGTACGCGATACGGGGTTGGACTTGTCCCGCATGAAGCGACCATTGCCGCAATGTATAACCAAGCATGTGAGCAATTTTCCAGGGCAGGCGTTGCGCAGTATGAGATTTCCAACTTTGCGCGCGCGGGTTGCGAGTCGCGGCATAATTTGAAATATTGGACGCGGCAGCCGTACCTCGGCTTCGGCCTGGATGCACATTCTTTCCTGCATACGACGGATGGAAATGCAGTTCGTGCAAGCCTAACCGATGATTTGACGCAGTATTTCGACCGGAGCGCGGACGAAATCCTTACGCCTGTTTCGACAAATGAGGCCATCGAGGAAGCCTGGTTTCTCGGCCTGCGGCTGGCTGCGGGAGTTTCCTTGCCCGCGATGGAAGAGAAAATCGGTCACGCTGCCATGCGCGCCTTTCAGCCCATTCTGGCAGAGTGCGAAGAGTTAGGACTGCTCGAACGAACTGGCCCGCAAATTCGCTTGACGCAACAGGGAAGGCTGTTTGCCAACGATGTCTTTGCGCGATTTCTCGGAGTTCTCGCAACGGCTGAGAGCGCAGAAGCAAATTTACAGAAACAAAAATTTCAGGAACCGACATTCGAGAAACAAGGAGCCTTCGTTTGAGTACGCAGATTACTGGGGCCGAATCCACCACCCCACACAAAAGAATAAGCATGATTGATCTACGGAGCGACACCGTCACCCAGCCGACCCCTGCGATGCGCGCGGCAATGGCGTCTGCCGAGGTCGGCGACGATGTGTACAGCGAAGACCCGACTGTGACGAGGCTGGAGCAGCGCGCAGCGGAGGTGTTCGGCCGCGAGGCCGCGATTTTTGTTCCCACCGGAACCATGGGCAACCAGATCGCCATTCGTCTGCACACACAGCACGGGCAGGAGGTGATCTGCGAAGCGCGCGCGCACATTGTGGACTGGGAGATGGCCATGCTGTCGGCCTTTTCCGGGTGTATGCCTCGGACCATTGCCGGAGAGCGCGGCGTGCTGACGTGGAAGCAGATACAGGCGGCGATTGCGCCCAGCATTTACTATCGCGCGCAGACTGGGCTGATCTCGCTTGAAAATACGCACAACATGGCGGGCGGCACGGTGACTCCGCTGGCCGTGCTGGAAGAAATCTGGACGGGCGCGAAGGAAGCGGGACTGCCAGTGCATCTCGACGGGGCGCGTGTCTTCAACGCGGCGGTCCATCTACAGACAAGTGTCGCGGAATTGACGCGCGGTTTCGATACGGTCATGTTCTGTTTGTCGAAGGGGCTGTGCGCGCCGGTTGGTTCGCTGCTGGTTGGCACGCAGAAGCATATCGACCAAGCGCGTATTTTTCGCAAAGCTCTTGGCGGTGGCATGAGGCAGGTGGGCGTGCTGGCGGCCGCTGGGCTGGTCGCGCTCGATACCATGACGGAACGGCTGGCCGAAGACCACGCGAATGCACGGCTGCTTGCGGAATCTTTAGCGACAGTGAAGGGAGTCAGCATCGATCAGACTGGCGTGCAGACGAACATCGTAATTTTCAAGTTGACTGGCGGAAAGATTGCGCTGGATGTCGTCGCGGGACTGAAGCGACGCGGCATTCTCTGCGGAAATATTGGCCCGGACGCGGTGCGGCTGGTGACGCACCGCGATGTCAGCCGCTCGCAGTGCCAGCAGGCGGCTAGCCAGATTGCAGACGAATTATCTGGTAACTAGACAATTTCATGGTTAGAGTAGTCGGACGTTAGAGGGAGTCATTCTGAACGGAGTGTAGCGAAGTGAAGAATCCAGAGTATCTTTGCCTCATATGCGCCGCCATCACCGTCTGGATTCTTCGCTTCGCACAAAACGACACACCTTATTTTCAATTACAGTATCCTGAATTTCTCGAAGCCTGACACTAGGCCGAGCTACCGGGGCAATCTGCAACCGGGCATTCACGCGATTGTCACATGGCATTCATCGTTCTTTTGCAGAAAATTTTCCCGATTGCGATACTCTTGTGCTCGGTAGTGGTATAGCGCAAATTTTGCGTTGCATCGATATCTACTGCAACGGAGAGGAAAACCAGTTTGAATCAGACGATTTTTGTTCTCGAGGACGATCAGGATATTTCCCGGCTGGTGCAGCACAATCTGGAGGTCGCGGGTTTCGCAGTTCGCACCTTTGTCAGCCCAGCCGCCGTACTTGCAGATGCCGAACGCAAGACACCAGATATGTTCGTACTCGACATCATGGTTCCCGGCGGAGATGGACTGGACCTATGCAGTCGCATTCGCAAAAACCCCGCGCTGGCGATCACGCCGGTCATTTTTCTCACGGCACGGACCAGCGAAAGCGACCGAGTCCTGGGTCTGGAACTCGGGGCGGACGATTACATCACCAAACCTTTCTCCCCACGCGAATTGATTGCTCGCATCAAGGCAGTCTTGCGGCGTTTTGAGCGCCCAACTACACTGACCTCTTTGCGGTTCGACCAGGTCGAGATCGACGCCAATGCGATGCTGTTGAAGGTCGGCGGGGAACTCACGGCGACGACTGCTACGGAGTTCCGGCTGCTGGAATATCTGGCGCGTCATCCGGGCCGCGTCTTCAGCCGCGACCATCTGCTGGACGCCGTATGGGGCGATGCGCGCTTCGTGACTCCACGCTCTGTGGATGTGTATGTGCGCCGTATCCGGGAAAAAATTGAGGTAGACCCGGAGAATCCGCAGTATCTTAGAACAGTGCGCGGCGCTGGTTATCGCTTCGAGATGCCGAAAACGATCTGACAAACCCTGTCGCGATTTTCCATCCGGGCCAGAGTGGCGACACATTGCGGTCCGGACCGTCCAATCGGAAGACACGAACGAAAGACTTTCCATGACGCGAAGAGTATTTTTCAAGCTGCTTACTGCGATGGTGCTGGTCCTTCTGGTCGCGGCTGGCATGCTGGACATCTCGCAGCAGCATATTCTTCAGGCTTATTTGCAGCACCGGATTGCGCATGGACTGCATGATCCTGCTCAGATGCAGGCCATTCAAAACACGCTGCATGTCGTCCGACGCAGTCTGTTATGGGCCACTTTGCTGGCCGTGCTACTGGCAACGCTGGTGGCGGCCCTACTTGCACATGCTGTGGCTCGCCGTCTGGCGCGCATTGTGGAGTTTGCCGAACGATTGGCCGCAGGAGATTTTGCAGCGCGGATTCATGATACTGCCAGCGATGAAATCGCAGCGGTTGGCAACGCGCTGGACGCAACCGCCAGCCGGGTGGAAGCCGCCTTTCGCGCGTTGGACGATAGTCGAAAAGAGATGGAAACCGTGCTCGACAGCATGGAAGAGGCG
>JAJYGR010000274.1 GCA_021790655.1 Acidobacteriota bacterium
GGGAGCATCTCCCGCAACCTGAGCGACTCGCATACCAAAAGGGGCACAAAATGGACACAGAAAGGGCACAAAACTCGGAATCTTGCTCGGCTTACAAGGACTTATGCGGCGGCTGAGGCCCTGTAAGTGGTTATATTGCCTATTGTTAACAGATTCACACGGTGGAAGTCGCAGGTTCGAATCCTGCAGCGCCCACCATCCCTCCCTCATCGTTTTTGAGATTTATCCAGCAACAATATCAAACCCGGGCAACCAAGTACATTTTTGCCGCTTGTTCATTTAGCCTGAGATGAGAGCGTGGTTGTCCAGTAGACTCAGCGTTCTCGTGACCTCAAACCATGGCTTCGGCTCATGGACATTATCAGCTCTATCTGCTCTGAAATTCAGCCGAGAGACCAAGTCTGCATGGTGGAATTCTACCGAAGCAACCAAAATCTCAGTCTGGATCGTTCCCTCATCAACACTCCAACAATTGGGCGCGTCTGCCTTACTGTTGAAGTACACGCGAGACATTCTCATTGGACTGGGACAACCCCTACTCTCCCTGTTCGTTGCAGTAAGCCTCGATAGATGCAATAACAACAGCCGCTGGTTGCCATGACGACCCATCGCCAGATTCATCGAATTGCCCGGTCGTTTTCTGTTATGGTGGGAAAAATCAGGACGCAGCACAGATGAATGACCTTTTAGAAATAGGCCGCAATGCTTGCTCCATCTCCGCTCGTTGAACAGTTAAAAAACTATCACTTCCCGGAGTATCCCTCGGTGACGGGCCTACCCCAGCCCATTACGGCCAGATCTGTGGGTGAGTTCCTTTTTGCGCTTGCGTGGGGAGGACTTCTTTTAGTCGCCTTTGCAGGCTGGGGAAGGACGATGGGCCGCCTGTTTCGCGTGCAATGGCTGCCCACATCCGTTGCCTGTTCGCTGGGAATCGCGACAATCATTTTTGTCGGCGGAGTTTTGAACCTGGCCCACGCGATCTATGTTCCCGCATTGTTGTCGCTTGCTGTCATCGGCCTGATTCTGTACGCAACGCAATTAGAGCAACGCCCAGCGCTATATCGCTGGAAGCAATTCTGGAAAGCCGCTGCGCCGTGGGCCCGCTTTCTCATGATTGCGGCGCTCATTATTCTCGCCTTGCGAGTGGCAGCGACAGTTCGACTCGCGGAGTTCGACATCAATGACGATAATTCAGCGTATTTAGTCTTTCCACAAACAATACTGTCTGTCCATAACTTTGCTCCCGGTCCGTTCAGCGACCGACATATTATCTCCAGCGTTGGCGGCGGTTATTTGCTGCAGGCGTTTGTGATCGCCGCCACATCCCTTGCAAATATCGGCATGGCAGACCGAACACTTGGGCTGCTTTTGGTGTTTGCAGGCGTATGGGACCTTGGCATTGCATTTGGGTTGTCATTTGAAGAAATTGCACTCGTTGAGTTTGTGGCTTACCTGATTCCGCAACAAACGGCCAATCTTACATTCGTAATATTGCCGATAGCATTGATGCTGGGCCTGCTATGGTTCGTATTTGAGTCTTCATCGGAAGACAACCGCAACTGCTGGCGTTATGCCTTATTGGCTGGCGCGGTAGCAGGAGCGGCGGTCACGCTGAAATCCACGTTTCTACCATCCGTGGGAGCGTTCTGCCTGTTCCCCTTTTTAATGCTGAACTGGCGCAAAAAAAAGATGGCGATCACGCTCCCGGTCATTGCGGGCGTCGGCGCGCTCCTGGTAACGGCGGCCTGGATGATCGCCTTGAAGCAGTCCGGCGGCACTTACCTTTATCCTATTTTGGGACGAGGCGTCGATTATTCCAGCTACGGCGTTTTTCGTTCCTTCAAGATCGCCGAGACGCCGCGAACTATCATCAAGCTTTTTCTTCATGGCTTCGCTTTGCTTGTGCTTGGAGCGGTGTTTCTGTTTCTTGGCTTAAGACGGAAGAAGGCCCTATTTGGCCTTAGCGTGCTGCTATCAGCCGCCTTTGGCATAACGGCGTTCAATCTGGCCGCAGGCGGGGACTCCATCTGGCGCTATGACTTTCCTACTTTCTTTTCCGCAATCCTCATCTTTTCCATTGTCTGCATGGCGCTCTCTCGAGACGACCCTTCGCCGCGCAAAAAGAAGCTGGCATTTGCGACGGCTGTCTTGTCTCTTTTGGGCTGCATTTTTTATTACGATATTTCCGGCGCGAACCCAGAATTGTTTCGCCAATCGAAGTGGGAGGCTTCGCGATATCGACCTGCGTTGCGAGCGAGCCTGAGCGGTCAGCCGCTGGCAAGTGCGTCTATGATTCGCGAGTACAAAGCAGTGAACGCCATCCTACCCACACATGGAACTGCGCTCGAAGATATCGGCTACCCTTTTCTTCTCGATGACAAATTGCATAAGATTTTCCTGATGGACTGGCCTGGGGCTGCCGCGCCGAGCCCTGGATGGCCATTCGGGAAAAAGTCCGCCACACTCGCGGAATATCTCCAGCAGAACTCCGTGCAATATGTTCTCTTCGATTACCGCTACGCTCAATGGATCGATGCGAAAAGTTGCCAGGTGTTAGAAATGCCGCAGCGTTATTCCACCGAACTATATGTCCTTTTCTGGATGTCCCTGCTGTCTCAAAACCAGCTTGACCATCTTCAAAGCCGCTACCACGCGATTTATGACGATGGGAACATCGCCATCATCGATCTCGATCAGGCAATCCCCAACGCTCCGCATGAGAAAGATCTCTGGACACTTGCCACGGACAAAGATCAAATCTGTTCCGAGGTCATGGCTCGCTATCTGGCGCACCCACTCGTGATTCAAAAGTCCGAATGAGGTCTTGGCTTGATAAAATGCCGGACACTAGCAGTACACTCAGTACATTATGAAGATCCGATTTCCATTTGTTCTCTATGTCCTGCCCGCGACCGTGATTCTGATTGGGCTATTTTTCTGTTCTCGCAACGCCCGCGCGCAAAGCCATGCTGACGAGCCCTGGAGCACAGCCCAGGCCACGCCGCCGAGCGCGCTGGCTTCCATGCTTGCCAAGCCATCTGCTGCCAAACCTGTTATTTTGCAGGTGGGTTTCGATGTCCTCTATCGCAGCAAGCACATCCCCGGAGCGATCTACGCCGGACCAGCGTCTTCGCCAGAAGGGCTGGCAATGCTGAAGAAGGCCGTCGGCAAGCTGTCCAAAAATAGTGAAATTTATATCTACTGTGGCTGTTGTCCTATGAACAAATGCCCCAACATTCGACCAGCATTTCAAACACTTCGCGCCATGGGCTTTACCCATTTGCATGTGTTGATATTGGACAGCAATTTTGGAAAAGACTGGGTCGCGCGCGGCTATCCCGTTGCAGGAGAGTCGGCTTCGCTGCGATAGCGGCACGGCACTGTGGACTCAAGGATGAATCACGAGGGATTCGCCCGTCATGTCTTTCGGCTGCTGCAGGCGCAGCAGGTCGAGTATGGTCGGCGAAATATCGCGCAATGAGCCGCCGTTTCTCAGTTGCAGACCCTTTCCCATCTCTGTCGCCAGAATGAACGGCACGGGATTCGTTGTGTGCGCTGTGTGTGGACCGCCGCTCAACGGATCGATCATCATCTCCGCGTTGCCGTGGTCCGCCGTGACCAGCAATGCCCCGCCATGCTGCTTGACCGCCTGATAGACGCGCCCCAGACACGCATCCACCGCCTCCACGCCGCGGATCGTTGGTTCCATCTTGCCCGAGTGTCCCACCATGTCGGCATTCGCAAAATTGACTACGATTACATCGAACGCATTGTCCGCAACGGCCTTCACAACGACGTCGGCGATTCCGGATGCACTCATCTCCGGAGCCAGATCGTAGGTAGCAACTTTTTGCGATGGGACCAGGATGCGATCTTCGCCGGGAAATGGCTTTTCAATTCCGCCATTAAAAAAATAGGTGACGTGCGCGTACTTCTCCGTCTCCGCCACGCGGAGATTGCGCAGGTTCGCCTGCGCCATCAAATTGGCCAGCAGATTGTCCATGGACTCGGACGGAATGACCACCGGCAACGTAAACAGCTTATCGTACTGCGTCATACAGACGTAGCGGAGGTCTTTCGGAGCTGTATTGCGCGGTATCGCGGCATCGAGATCTTCCGCGCCCGGCAGATCGCGGCCAGCTTGCGATGTCAGGCCGCTATTGCGGGCCAGCACGCGGGTAATTTGCCGTGCGCGGTCGGCGCGAAAGTTGAAGCAGATGCAGACATCTTCGTCCGCAACCGTCGCGACCGGTTTTCCTTTGGCATCTGTACACACAAATGGAATGACAAATTCATCCGCCACGCCGTTGTTATAGGATTCGCGCACGCGCGCCACCGGATCGGCATGCAGTCCGCCTTCGGCGTGTCCCTTCACCATCGCGTCGAAGGTCTTCGCTTCCCGCTCCCACCGCCGGTCACGGTCCATCGCGTAATATCTGCCGGATACAGAGGCGATAGCGCCTACGTTGTACTCGCGCATCTTCTGCTGCAACTGCCCCAGATATTCCACGCCACTGGTCGGCAGCGTATCGCGTCCGTCGAGGAACGCATGCACAAAAACCTGCTTCAGATGCTCCTGCCTGGCAAGCTGGAGCAGTGCGTACAAATGCCGCTGATGGGAGTGCACGCCGCCGTCCGAAAGCAGACCCAGCAGATGCACGCTGCGACCATGCAATGCAGCGTACCGCATGGCGTCCACCAGCACAGGGTGGCGAAAGAAGCTGCCATCCTTGATTGCATCGTCGATGCGCGTGATGTC
Source organism: Acidobacteriota bacterium (assembly GCA_021790655.1). Taxonomy (GTDB): domain Bacteria; phylum Acidobacteriota; class Terriglobia; order Terriglobales; family Acidobacteriaceae; genus JAKAAZ01. The sequence continues at coordinate 4,760 of JAJYGR010000274.1, forward strand.
CATGTGCACGACGCGGCCAGCGCCGATGTTGAGATGCCCGACCTCACTGTTGCCCATCTGCCCATCGGGCAGGCCTACAAAATGGTCGGAAGCGCGCAGCAAAGTGTTGGGAAATTCCGCAAGCAGACGATCGTAATTCGGCTTACGGGCCTGTGCGATGGCATTGGCTTTGGTTTCAGCTCGGTAGCCCCAGCCATCGAGAATCGTCAGGACAAGTGGCTTGTTGTTGGCCATGGCGTTCCTATACATTCCTTCTTCGGTTGCGGATGAAATCCACTGCTACCATCGCCACAAAGTTTTGCGCCGCAGCGCCAGTGGCTTCGGCGCAAAGTAATTACTTTCTTGGCGAGGCTGGCGCGCTGGACTGAGGTGCAGCACTCGGCGCACTTGTACCGCCAGCAGCTCCGCCCTGCTGATATTGCCTGGCTAACGCTTCAAGCTCAGCCTTGTGGCGTAACAACACCTGTTGGCCCAACTGCTCCGCGCGCTGCGTCACGATCTTTTGCGCCTTTTGCATAATGACAGGCTGGACCGCAACCAGACGCCTGCCCGCTGGCGTCTTATAAAACGCAATTGCCTTCTCTACGTCCGGCTGTGAGTAATATTTCTGGTAATACGGGATGAGGACACTTTCAGCGTCGAGATGCTGAAAGCTCTGCTCGAGATCTGTCCAGAAGTCAGCCGGGAAAAAAGCTGGGGCCTGCGACTTCATTTGACCGATCATGCGCCCCACCATCAACTTGGCATTGCGCGTCGCTCCGGTCAGTTCCAACAGTTCGCGAATCTGCGCCGCCGTCGCAGGGTTCGACACCGGAGTCAACTCCGGCTGGAAGATTTCGCGCGCGAAGCGGCAGCCGATGCGGGCTTGCCAGCTTGCTGCGCACAAACAAGCGAACAGCCTATACAACCCAGGAGTGTCGGTACCAACAGGAAGCGGAGACGCGATTGCATAATTGGGAAGTACTTCAACTTTCTTGTTTGTACACGTAGTGAAAATATTTGAGGAACAAAAAGGATGCAGCCAATCCTAGCTGCGTCCTTTCTTCTATTCTCCGAAGTTGACGGACTCAAGACCGAGAAATTGCGCGGCCTGTCCGAGTTCTTCTTCAATGCGCAGCAATTGGTTATATTTCGCGATGCGGTCGGTGCGCGAAGCCGAGCCGGTCTTGATTTGTCCCACGCCAGTGCCGACAGCAAGATCGGCGATGAACGTGTCTTCCGTCTCTCCGCTGCGGTGCGAAATGATGGAGGTATAGCCGTAGCGCCGCGCCAGATCGATGGCTTCCAGCGTCTCGCTGACCGTGCCTATCTGATTTACCTTGATCAAGATTGAGTTGGCGACGCCTTCTTCAATGCCGCGTTGCAAAATTTCCGTGTTGGTTACGAAGATGTCGTCTCCGACAAGCTGCACGTGATCGCCCAGTTCCTTGGTCAGGAAGGCCCAGCCTTCCCAATCGTTTTCCGCCAGGCCGTCTTCAAGCGACACAATCGGATATTGCCGAATCCAGCTCTCCCAGAATCGCGTCATTTGCTCGCTGGAATATTCACTCTTGTCGGATTTTTTGAACACATATTTATTTTTGTCGGCGTCAAAAAACTCGCTGGCCGCGGGATCGATCGCGAGAAAAATGTCTTCGCCCGGCTTGTAGCCTGCCTGCATAATGGCTTCCAGAATGACTTCGATGGCTTCAGTATTGGATTTGAGCGACGGAGCAAATCCGCCTTCATCGCCAACGGCAGTGTTGTAGCCTTTCTTTTTCAGCACGCCCTTCAGTGTGTGAAATACTTCTACGCCCCAGCGCAGCGCGTCAGAAAAGCTCTCCGCGCCGGCGGGCATAATCATAAATTCCTGAAAGTCGACATTGTTGTCCGCGTGCGCGCCGCCATTCAGAATGTTCATCATCGGAGTCGGCAATACACACGCATGCACTCCGCCCAGATATCGGTACAGTGGCATACGCAGCTCATTCGCCACCGCGCGCGCCGAGGCCATCGATACAGCCAGAATCGCATTTGCTCCCAGACGGCCTTTATTCGGCGTGCCATCGAGCGCGATCATGGTCTGATCGATCAAGCGTTGATTGCTGGCGTCCATCCCAGCCAGTTCTGGAGCCAGAACGCTTTCGACATTTTCAATCGCCTGCAAAACGCCTTTGCCTGAATAGTGCTCCTGGTCCCCATCGCGCAACTCGACTGCTTCATGCTCGCCAGTGGAAGCACCGCTCGGCACCGCTGCCCGGCCAATCGCTCCGCTTTGTAAAATTACGTCCGCTTCAACAGTTGGGTTGCCGCGTGAGTCCAGAATTTCGCGCGCATGGATGGAGGCAATTTCGGTCATATCACTCCTCAAAATTTTGTGTTGAAGTCGATCCTGAAGTCGAAGTCGGCGATCCACTGGGACCGCTTTCCCTCCGACTGCGTGGATGAAGTTGACTAACTCTGACATGGTGCCGGCGGTTTTTTAAACATGCATTCCAATCCGAGCGCATTGCAAACTGTAGGGTCTTCCATCCGCCGCGCATTCTTTCAGCAGGGTGTAACAACGATGCGGAGAACAATCGACATGCTGCGCGAAACGAATACCGCGCATCCGTCCCGTCCGCCTGCTGCAAAAATACTCGCTACGTGGTCGATTGTAACAAAGCGTGCCGGGATGTTCTCCAGTGTTGCGAGCCTGCTCTCCAGCTGTGGAGGAAAATTGTCCGCACCATTCTGGGGTGTGTCTCGAAGCGCCAGATGGGAGTAAAATTTCAATGTGTACTAATGTGTACTATTGTGCGGTCCGATGTCAGGGCGGCAATTACCAGGCAGATACCTGACGCCAACAGCAGGCACAATCCATTTACTTGCTCGATTACACTTAAGTGGAGGGACCCGCGAGGATTTCAGTGGGTAGGTGCGTCTAAACCCATGGGAGATCGCAATCTAGCCATGGGAGCGGGCGATGGCAGGAAAGTCGGGAGAATGCATTCGATGAAATTCCTTACAACTACAAGCTTGGCTGCGATCTTGATGGCGACAACGGCATGGGGACAATCGACAAAACCCAGCCCCTACCAAGGTGTTTCCCATCCCCCGGACGACGCCATCGTGACCAACGATCTCGGCCCTACAAATACTTCCGATGCAACAGCCGTGACCGTCGTGCATCCTACCCCGCATATGGAAACCATGCCGACTTCTTCTGCCGGGATGGAGTACGTCAACCATCCGGGACTGGTCAGCAGACCAGCAGATACAACAGCATTTTCTGACTCCGATGCCGACATTGTCACCAGCGTTCCTTCCGGGCCGAATCAATTGCCAGAAGGAACAATACTTCGCGTCACCCTGAACCAACAGCTTTCTACGGCCACCACGCAGCCCGGATCAGTTTTCAACGCGCGACTTGTACAGCCAGTGATGAAAAATGGCCGGGTTGTCATGCCCATCGGCTCCATCGTGACAGGCCGCGTTACTTCCGTCAGTGAGGGTCGCCGGTTACGCGGAGGCGCCACCATCCGCCTGCGCCCTGACGAAGTGGACCTGCCCGATGGCACGCGTTACTTTATGCACGCCGAAGTGTATGACCTTGGGAACAGTGCACACGTCAAGCCTGGTTCGGAAGGTACAGTCGTGAATGCCGATCATGGCAAGAGGACGGCTGCTGAGGCAGGGTTGCTAGGCAGTAGCGCGGCGGCTGCTGGATTCTTGATTGCCGGTGGCCCCGTAGCGCTGGTCGCCGGTGGAGCAGCCGCAGGCTACGTCGGAGCTCATTGGTTGTTGGAGAGTCATCAGGCAGTATTGCCAAAAAATTCCGAGGTTGTATTCGGACTGACTCAGCCGATGTCTCTGGTCTCTTTCCACGAATAAAATCAGTGCCTGATTCTGCCTGTCTGAGTGAAAGAAAAACAGCGGTGAGGACTTTCTCTCACCGCTGTTTCTATAACTGCTGTTGCTCGGCAGAAGAATCTATCTGCGCCAGCAAACGTCGCCAGGTCCTCTGGTTCGTTCGAAAACGACGTTTCAAGTCTTCCAGGATTCGCTGGAAATCCGCATTCTCGCTCAGTCCGTGCCAGGCAGGGTTTTTGCTGAACCATGGATAGTTTTCATTCCCCAGATAAATCGTTCGCCGAAACCAGTGCAGCGATTCGGTGACATCCCCTTCAACGGCAAAGTAAGTGGCGAGCCGATACGCCATCTCACCATCGGCTTCCGCGGCAGACAATGTTTCATCCACAATCAACGCCGAGGCCCTCGCCCGTTCCCCGATCTGTAAATAGCAAAGCGCCAGCGTGGGATAAACGATCCTCAATCTGCCGTCATCCTGGAGTACTGATTCCAAGGTAGCAATCGCAGCCTGCATGTTTCCCTGTCGCATCTGCTGATAGCCGAGCGACGTCCGCAGCATGGGATGGCGCGGTTCGAGCATCAGGCCTTTTTCCAGTTCCTCGTCCGCCATCTCCAACTGGTTCTGATAATGATAGACGCGGGCACGATGGTTGTAGAGCACCGGAGCGTTCGACGGATTCAGTTGCAAGGAGCGATGAAACTGCTGCAACGCCTCTTCATACATGCCGTCGAGGCGCAGTGTCATTCCAGCCACCAGATGCACGTTCCAATCATTCTCGGCAGTCTGCAGCAGATGCTCGATGCCGTGACGGGCCGTTTCTTTTTCTCCGCGCGACAACAACATATATACGCGATAGAGGTTTGCTTCAATCGACTCCGGATCCAGCGACAGTGCCTTATCGAAGTTGCGGCGCGCTGCCACCAACTGCGACTGACCGGCAAATCCATTGCGTACATACTGGAGGTGCGCGATGCCAAGTCCGCTCCAACCAGGCGCAAACGAAGCATCCTGCGCCACGACATTCTCAAACAACTGCGTGGCCTTGTCCAGGTCATCGCGGCTGCCGGTACGCGCCATAAAGGAGGACAATACCGCGCGCGCCTGAAGATACTCTTCCGACAGTTGCTCTCCAAGCGGTGTGCGGCGCGCAGAGCGATCACCGGGCGCTGGCGACTGCAAACGTCCGGCAGCATGCAGCGATCCCAGCACTTCATTGCTGATCTCATTCTGCACAGCGACAAGATCGAAGCTTGGTACGTTGATGGCTCCGCCTGTGCGAACGCTCTGGTTCTGCACGTCGAGCAGTTGCCAATTCAAATCGAAGCCATCGTCGGAACGCATAAAATTTCCCGCCAGCACATAGCGCACCAGCAGCTTTTGTCCGATCGCCAGCGGGTCCATTTGCTGCATGGGAACCGCCATCAGCGAACTCGACGGACGCACCACCAGCGACGGCACGCGCGCCAGACGCGCTCCAATCGCATCGGCCAGCGCGAACCCATAGAGCGGTGCTACTTCCGAAGCGCCCAGATTGACGAACGGCAAAACCAATACCGTATTCGGCTGCGGCTCAGAGCTGGAAGACTCCAGAAATCGCTCGGCCAGCATGGAGAGGAAACCCGTGGTGCGCCGTTCCTGCTCTGGCGCGGAGGTTGGCAGGCGCGCCGCAGCTTCGCCGGGAATGCTGCCGGTTTCAAACTGGAGCGCTTTCATCAGCGTCTTCAGCGCCTCGCGAATGTCGGCTGCGTCCGCGTAACGGGCCGCGGGAGTTTTCTCAAGACAATGTTGGATGGCGCTGGCCAACTCCGGCGGCGTCTCTGGACGTATCTCCGTGAGCAGGGGAGGGTCCACGAACTGGATGGCGCGTATACTCGTCAGTTCGTCGAGATCAGGCCGATGAAACGGATGACGTCCGCTGACCAATTCATACAGAATGACACCCAGCGCAAAAATATCGCTCTGCGCGCTGCTGCGTCCGGTAACAAATTGCTCCGGCGCCATGTAGGCGATGGTCCCACCGCGCGCCGTATAAGTCGGCGGTGCGGTCGCTGCGTGTACGGCGTCTGCAATGGCTTCATCCTGCGGCAAGCGGCGCGCCAGACCAAAATCAAGAATCTTGACCAGCCCACCGTCGGACAACATGACATTGGCTGGCTTCAGGTCGCGATGAAAAATTCCCAACTTGTGCGCGGCTGCCAGACCGTCGGCAATCTGAATCCCAACCGACAGCACGAGCGGAAAACTTGCTGGCCCCTGCGCAACAATCTTGTCCAGCGACTGCCCCGGAACGTACTGCATGGCAATATAGGCTTCATCGCCAGACTCGCCGACTTCATAAATCGCGCAGACATTCGGATGCTCAATCGCCGAGGCAAGGCGAGCTTCCCGCAGCACCGTGCTGCGCATTTTTTCCAGCGTCAGGCCGCCGCGTTTCAGTACCTTCAAAACCACCGGACGCATCAACTGCGTATCGTTCGCCAGATACACGACACCGCTGCCGCCTTCGCCCAGGCGTCGCTCCAGCTCATACTGTTCAATCGATCTGCGTTTCATGCCTGCCTACAGTTTACCGGCCTGCATGTTGACTCCCGATGAAATCGATCGAGAGTAGCAGATTACAAAATCAATCAGGCAAGAAATTCTCAATCGCTGGGAGCGCGTTCCATCGAGCGATAGATGCGCGCGCAGGGCTGCCCAGTGCTACAGATCAAGAACAAGAGCTGCAAATTCTGAGGATGTTGATGGATCGCATCCATCACCGGATCGCCGTCAATGGCCACGATAAAATCAGCGGCTCCCGCAGGATTTTTAAGCGCAGAGTCCCACAATTTGTAGTCGTCTTCATTCACCGTCTGGCGCAGCGGAAATGCAATCTGCTGCAACGCGCCGATGTGCGCCGAGGTGTACATCATCAGCATAGACTGCGGAGGAAGCAGCATCAGCTTGCTCGCCAGCGCCTGTTCAAACGGAATGCGCGTGGCAGAGTTTGCTTTCGCTTCCTGCAACACCAGCGGCGTGGCCTGTAGCAGAAAGGCATTGCTGGCAACGATGAGCGCCAGCGCAAATCCGACGATGCCTCGCCTCCATTGCGGCCATTTATGCACAACAGCGAGCACCGCAAATGCGGGAAAGAGCGCGAACGCAGGCAGCATCTCCATGCCATAGCGCGTGTTGTAAAAACCGTGCGGCCACCACACCGAAAGAAAAATGGGGACCGAGCCATACGCCACGGAATACGCATAAAACAGGACAGGCATCCAGAACAAGATCGCCGCAGGCAACGCGCTGCTATGGAACCGGCGCAACGCATATGCCGTCCCCGCAACCGCCATCAACAGCAGCCATCGTCCGCAGCGCAGCGGGGCCGCGCCCATCTTTGCGGACTTGACGTAATAAAGTAGCGCCAGGGCAACATGATGCCACCCCGGATAATGGTACGAGCCAGGCTTCGCCGTACGCAGTTCAATGGCCTTGGCGGAATACGGTCCGCGCATAAAATCCAACGGATCGCCGTAGATGTGCCAGTTATATCCCAGCCAAGCCAACGGAGCGGCCAATAGCAGCAGAGTACACGCGAGGAAGACATGCGCATTCGCGCGCTCTCGCCACCATCCGCGCCGCAGCGTCCACCAGACCACCATCATCCACGCAAGCGTGCCGAGGACCCAGCCATCGTAGCGAGTGAACACAGCGGCGATGAGTACCAGCGTCAGCTTCGCCAGCGCGACCCGCGCGGCGACGGCGTCTTTCCCGGCCTCGGCTTCAAATGTCGTCAGATGAACGGCGCTCCATACCATCAAAGCCAGGAACAGAGGCTCCGTCATGGCGGTGACAGACATGTAGAGCAAGCCTGGATTCAATGCCAGCGCCGCAAAAACCAAAATCGCCAGCGAAGGCTGTATCCATTTCCGCGCCAGCACATAGATGCCAACGCACGCCAGCCCGTAGCTCACCATCGACGGAATCGCCCCTGCCAACCCGTTCTGCCACCAGTCTGTTCGTTGTACGAAAGGCAACATCAACAGATGCGGCAGCGGCAGCCAAACGGAGCCTAGCTGACGAAAACCTGGATTGAGCGAATCGAAGACGCGACGCGCAATGTGGAGATGGGCGACTGCATCCCCGTAGAGCAGCAACAAGTGGTGACGCGCGCAATAAATCAGAGAAGTTGTCGCCAACAGAACGGCCACTGCCATGGCCAGTTTGGACTCTTCGCGCAGCGTGAGCACGACCGGCTCCCGCGTCGCCTCGTTGCTCAGGGTTCTGTTGCGCCCGGTTGCCATGCTTAGTTGCCGTCGAGGTGCGACAGCTCCCGGAAGCGCGCAAACCGTTGGTCAATTTCTTCCCGCGTGAGCTGCTGCACCCGCTCTGTCCCGAAGCGCTCTACCGCGAAGGATCCCATGACCCCACCATAAAACATCGCGCGTTTAAACACTGCCGGAGTGATCGCGGGCTGCGATGCAAGATAACCGAAAAATCCGCCGGCAAAGGAATCGCCGGCACCCGTTGGATCGACCACTTCCGCCAATGGCATGGCTGGAGCGCGAAAGCATTGATGATGCGCGGGCGAGGCGAATGACCTTTCGCCGAAGAATGCAGTGGAACCGTACTCGCCATGCTTCACGATCAGCGTCTTCGGTCCCATTTCCATAATGCGCTCGGCGGCGCGCACCAGGTTCGATTCATTCGCCAACAGCTTGGCCTCGCCATCGTTAATCAGCAGCGCGTCGAGACCGCGAAGCACAAGCGCCAGGTTTTCTCCATGCCCGGTGATCCAGTAATTCATGGTGTCGCCGCAGACCATCTTTACATTCGGCATCTGCTTGCGGACACGTTGTTGCAAAACAGGATCGATGTTGGCCAGAAACAGGAATTCGCTGTCACGGTATGCCTCAGGTATTTTCGGCTGAAAACTCTCAAAGACATTCAGGTCCGTGCGCAGGGTCTGTGCCTCATTCAGGTTCTCGCGATACTCCCCTGTCCAATGAAAACTATTGCCAGCGGCACGCTCAATTCCCTGCGTGTCGATGTTGCGAGCGTGAAAAACGGCTTCATTTTCAGAGGTGAAGTCCTCTCCTACCACGCCGATGACGCGGACCTGGGTAAAAAAGCTGGCGGCAAGCGCAAAATGCGTTGCCGCGCCGCCCAAGCAACGGTCCACGTTGCCATGCGGCGTGCGGATACTATCGAAGGCAACAGAACCGACTACTAGGATTGACATGCGGGAGACTTTCCTGGCTTAATTTTTGTGCCGTCTATAACGGCCATTCTTATTCATAATTTTCCGCGCGACTACTGAAGATATTTATCGAGCAGCAAACGTAACTTCTGTCGTGTCGTAAACGAAATCACGGAATGCTTGGTGATGATGGCGTCTTTCAACGCAAACTGGCAATGGCAATTTCGCTTGGCAGAAAGCGCGGCAACCGCTGCATCCATCACCTTCAAAGCTGTCGCGTTGTTCTGGCTGAGAACATCGACGATCTGCTCGGCCGTCACTGAATCGTGGCCCGGATGCCAGCAATCGTAGTCCGTCACCATGGCAAGCGTGCCATAGCAAATTTCCGCTTCTCGTGCCAGTTTGGCTTCCTGAAGGTTCGTCATGCCGACAATGTCGGCGCCCCAGGAACGATACAGGTTCGATTCCGCCCGCGTTGAAAACTGTGGTCCTTCCATACAGACATAGGTACCGCCTTTGCTTACCGTCACATCCTTACTGTGGCAGGCCGCCAACAATGTAGCGCCAATCTCACAGCAGACTGGCTCCGCCATGGACACATGCGCGGTAATGTCTGGCCCGAAGAACGTGCTGCGACGCGCATACGTGCGGTCGATAAACTGGTCTGGTATGACGAAGGTCCCTGGCTTGTGCTGTTCCTTCAGCGACCCCACAGCGGAAATTGAAAGAATCGCG
>JAJYGR010000211.1 GCA_021790655.1 Acidobacteriota bacterium
TAGCCAAGGCATGAAAACACCGCACATTTCGCTATCCCAAAAGCCCTCTTCCGGCTAATTTGGACAGCAGTGTCCAGGAATACGTCTCTCGACTGGGAATAATGCTGGTTCCGAAGTACCAAAGGGAAATGCCCACGAGCGATCCAACAAAGGTTAATTTCCAATTCTATGTCGTTCATCCATTCGTTAATGTTCCGAAAAATCATTTTGTATCTGTAGACGGAAATTTGCCGAGACATTATTCTTCGGCGTATAGATATAACGCTCCAAAACCTTATGCCAGTGTAACAAGCGTGATAACGGTACCGGATGGAAAAATTCTGGTATCTGATGTGGCTTTGGCTCATATGCAAAATCAAGACCAGGTGGTTTCCTTGTTGTCCTATGCAATCACGTCCATCTTGCAAAAGCAGGCTAACATCGCGTGCGCGGGAGACATATATGATTGCTTGCGAGACGAGGACGAACAGTTACTCCGCATCGGCATCCGTCAGATGTATTTGGCAGGGTATGACATTCGCGAGGCACCGTATGCATGGGCGGTGGCGCAGGGCAAGCCAGTGAACAATCCTGTGATCAACTCTAGACATCCGGACAAGGAAATTCCCTGGTACGCGGCGTATGCTTTCAACTACATCAGCCAGTATTACAAGGACGTGGACTACAGCAAGCTGAAGCGGGGCGAGACGGAGTATCAGCAGTTCTTGCAAGAGCTGCGGAAGGCCGATCCCGAAGCCTTCGCGACCGCGCAACCGCAGCCCAAGTGATTGACCCGTCTCCCAAGTACGTGCAGAATCTCCTCTTTCGTATGATCCTTCTTTGCCATAGCTCGGCTCTCCTCTCTGACTTCAGAGAACCACGACAGGTCACGTACTCTCAACTTCCAAGTGACTTAGTTTTGGATCATCTCCCCTGCCATGCTCAGATCCTATCCGCAGCGTTCAGTTCCCACGGCCATCACCAGACGCGACAGGAGTTGGTCGGCATCATCGGCTGCCCCCGTGTGCATCCGAAGGCCTTTCCAAACTCCTCCGAGTTTTGCAATGTGCCATTGATACGCCACTTTCCGATCGAGTGAGGATCAACCTTCGCGGACACGCGCATGGAAGCATTCGTCTGCCTGGAGCACCATATCTGTCCAAAGGAAATAAAAAACTGCTGCGCAGGTGTGTAGCCATCCACCGTCTGGCTCATCGCTTCCGGGCCTTCCGCCTGGAGGGTATTCATCAGCGCCTGATAGGCAATACGCAGGCCGCCGTTGTCGGCGGTATTCTCGCCCAATGTCAGCTTGCCATTCAGGTGCGTTCCAGGAGCAGTCTCGAAACCGTTGTACTCTTTCACCTCGCAGGCCGTCCGTTCTTCAAAAGCTTTTCGATCCGCAGGTGCCCACCACATCCGCAGGTTGCCTTTGCCGTCATACCTGCTTCCGTTGTCATCGAAGCCATGGGTCATCTCGTGGCCAATGACGACACCGATTGCACCGAAGTTCACGGCATCGTTCTGGGAGGGATCGAAGAAGGGTGGTTGTAAAATCCCGGCGGGAAAATTGATGTCGTTCATGCTGGGGCTGTAATAGGCATTGACTGTGGGAGGTGTCATGCGCCATTCCTTCTCATCCACGGGTTTGCCGATCTTGTCTAATTCATGACGGAATCTAAAGGCGTCGGCGCGATGCACGTTGGCAATGAGCGCATGCGGCTCGACAGTAAGCTCCGAGTAGTCGCGCCAGTGTTCGGGATAGCCAATCTTGTTGCGGATCGCAGCTAGCTTAATTTCCGCTTGCTGCTTGGTTTCAGCGGTCATCCAGGGAAGCGACTGGATGTCCTGCTTCATCGCGTCTTCGAGTGCCGCCACAAGTTTTTCCATGCGGGCTTGCGAAGATGGAGGGAAGTTCTGGGCTACCCAATCCTGGCCTACAGCCTCGCCCATGGCATGATCGGTCAACACCGTGCAGCGCTTCCAGCGGGCCTGGTCTTCCTTTTGGCCGAGCAGCGTCTTTCCGTAGAAATCAAAACTGGCCTCGACGAAAGCACTGGAGAGATGGGGAGCCGCCGCGCGCAAAATCTTCCAGCGCAAATAGCTCTTCCATGCATCCAGGCTCTGGTCCTGGATCAGCGTGTTCATGCCAAGGAAAAAGACTGGGGAGGAAACATTGAGGCGTGTGAGATGTTGCAGCCCAATGCCAGAGAGGTATGTGTTCCAGTTGAAGTCCGGCGTGAGCGCCTGCAATTGGGTAAGTCGGAGCAGATGATAGCGGTTCTCTGGATCGCGCAGATCGGCTCGCGGCGTGGAATTGCGCGCCAAAGCTGTCTCGATGGTCATCACCTGATCGGCCTCTTTTTGTGCGTCTGCGGGAGTGTCGCCAATCAACTGAAACATGCTGGACAAATGAGCCAGATATGCCTGGCGAATCATCACCGTGCGTTGACCGTCTTCGAGATAGTACGAGCGGTCCGGCAGTCCCAGTCCGCCCTGCCCGGCCACGGCAATTTCCTGCGTGGCGTCCTTGATATCCTGCTGTGCGCCGAAATCAAAAAGCGAGGGAGTACCGTCGTGCGACTGTAGTTGCGCAAGGATGGAAGGCAGTTGGTCCTTGGAGGTCAGCGCTGCAACTTGTTTCAGCAGAGGTGCAATCGGCTGATAGCCGAGCGCATCCGCTTGTGCTTTGTCCATACATGCTGCGTAAAACTCGCCGTATTTTTGCTGGAGAGGCGTCTTCGGATGTGTGGCCGCGGCCTGAAGATCCTGATAGAGCAGCCACCGGTTACGCTCTCCTAATTCATTGAAGCGGCCCCACTTTGTTTGGTCGGGAGGAATGGCATGCGTCTTGACCCAGTTGCCGCAGGCGTACTGGTAAAAGTCCGTACAAGGGTTGGCGGACTTGTCGATCGCATCCAGATCGAAGCTGCGCGGAGCAGGCGGCGGAGTCGCCGATTCCGATGCACCACCGGCAGCAGGTGTCTCGACCATCCCAGCGGTGCCGGAATCAGTGGCCATCGACTGCTGCGCAAACGCAATGTTCATGCAAAGGATGGCACAAACAACCAATGAAGCGAGTGAAAGATAACGTTGGCGCATGGTCTCCTCATGTTCGATCCGCGGGTGCAATCCTTGCAGGCAGCGCACTGGATTGTCCCGCAGAGCCGCAATTCAAATTTGTTGCGAACAAGATAGCACACGTTTCTATGCGATCGGCAAGCCGTACCGCAGCAGCATATATGCCTGCAAACACCGCTGCAGCGTTATGCGCAGAGTGCAGAGAAAGTCCACGCGCCGACTTCTACAGTATTTGGAATAACTGGTTAATGTTTCTGCAATATATTGCAAAAATATGCGTCACGGACTCTGCCTGAGAATAACTGTCGATCGTGAACTCGTTCTATTTATTGGATATACATTTCACGCAAAAAAAGAAAGCAATTGGCACGTGAATTGCTGGTATCCGCTGCATCCCCACGGTGGTTTTTCCGATTCAGCCTGTAGAGATATTGCGGATCGGTGGAATTGGTTCCTTCTGGATTTTGCCTAAGCGATTTACTTTGTCGCAGTCATTAGACGGAAGCCAAACATATTCTCTTTCCTGCGGAGGGCTCACCTACATGAACATCCAGCGCAAATTGCTTGCCTTAAGCATGTTTCTTGCTGCGGCCTTTTTTATTGGTCTGCTGCCTCATCGCGCGGCGGCCCAGGTCGTATATGCATCGATTCATGGCACCGTCACGGACTCGTCGGGAGCAGTCATCCCCGGAGCCACGGTGACCGCACTGAACACCAGCACGGGAATTTCTACTACAATCACGACCGACAGCAAGGGTTATTACATATTTCCAGAGTTGCACATCGGTGGCCCCTACACGGTGTCTGTTGATAAGTCAGGCTTTCAGTCGTTTAAGTCCACCGGGTTGATGCTGAACCTGAACGCGGCGCGCCAGATCGATGCCACACTCCAGGCTGGCAGTGTCTCTCAGACGATCGAGGTGACAACCGCAACGGTTCAGGTGCAAACCTCCGACTCACAGTTGAAGGCCACAATTGGAGGCCAGGAAATTGTGGACGCGCCCATCCTGGGGCGTGACCCTGTACAGCTGCAGAAGACTACTCCCGGAGTTATGGAGTCATCCGACCGCTTCGGGACTTTCTCCACGAACGGCAGTCAGACCCCGGAGAATTCCTTCATGCTGGATGGGGGCGACATTACTTTTGGCGGACTCAATACGGCTGGACTTACTCCGAATCCGGACGCCCTGGCCGAATTCGACGTGGTCACTAGCACTCTCAATCCGGAATTCAGTCGTAACTCCGGTGCGATCATCAACGAAGCGTTGAAGAGCGGCACGAACCAGTTCCACGGCGATGCGTTTGAGTTCTATCGCGATACGTTTCTGAACAACGGCAACTATTTCTCGTACATTCGTCCAGTCTTCCACCAAAACCTGTTTGGTGGCACGATCGGCGGACCCATCTTCAAGAACCATGCATTCTTCTTCTTCGCGTACCAGGGCATCCGGAACGTTGCTGGAGCAACGATTCTTACGCCGGTACTCTCTACGGCTCAGCTTGCAGGTGACTTTTCTGCGGACACGAACCTGCTTACCAAAGGTACAAATGGGTCCACGGGGCTTTCCTCGCACCCCATACCGTTTGCGATTGGATCGTGCCAGGCAGGGACCCCATGGAACAAGTGCTTCCCGGGCGGAAAGCTTTCGCCAGCCGATTTCAATACGATCTCGACTGCTCTGGTAAAGCAATACGTGCCAGCAGCGAACGAGACTCTCGGCTCCAATGCCTACTACAACTACAACACCGCCAATACGCTGACCGACAATCAGTATATCGTTCGCATTGATGAGCAGGTGACTCCCCAGGACGCGCTTTTTGGGTCGCTCATCCTGGAGTCGGCCCCGACCACCGACACCCTGCCATTTACGGGCTCCACCCTTCCGGGATTTCCCGAAGTCAATGCTGCACATACCAAATTCTTCAATGCGGACTACACCCGTACATTCAATCAGACGACGCTCAATGACCTGCGAGCGAGCTATTTCCGATTTAATGACAACGGAGTAAATCCAGCGAATCCAGTGGCACCTTCATCTGCAGGCTTCAATATCACGCCTTCGGATACGGCCGCCGAGTCGCTGCCGTTTATCGGTATTACAGGATACTTCTCGCTGGGCTTCAGCCATAATGGTCCGCAGCCGCGTATCGGCGGGAACTACGACTTTATGGACAACTTCAGCAAGGTCGCGGGAAATCACAACCTGAGGTTTGGCGCTAACATCCAGCACTATACCGTCAGCAATCCTTTTTACGCGTCGAACAACGGAAGCTACAGTTTCGGTGGTGGAGGCAGCTTTAGTTCCGGCGATCCCATGATCGATTTTCTAACGGGTGTTCCACAGAACTACGGTCAAAATTCCCCAGGCGACATTATTGCAAGCGCGTGGGAATACTACTTCTATGCCCAGGACAACTGGAAAGTTTCGGATTCGATGACGGTGAACTATGGCCTTGGGTATGACACTGAGACCCCCTACGCGATGCTCCAGTTCGGACGCGTCGGTGTGACCTGTTGGACGAACAGTTCCGCACAATCCAAAATATTTGCGGGCGGACCTCCGGGACTCCTCTGGCCCGGTGATCCCGGCTGCAATACCTATGGAGGGCCTACTACCAAGCTCACTGATGTTGCGCCGCGTGTTGGTTTCGCCTGGTCTCCAAACGGCGGTTTGCGGATGCTGACCGGTGAGCCGGGCGCGCATCTTTTCTCCGTGCGCGGTGGCTTCGGCGTTTACTACAACCGCAATCAGGAAGAAGGCAGCCTGCAGAACCTGGGAGATCCGCCGTTTGTGTTCCGTTCCCATGGCGCTGCGGACGTTGGAGGCAGTCCGGCCTTTGCGAATCCATTCCAGGATGTGGCTGGAAGAACGGCGCTTTCCGAGAACAATCCCTTTCCATTTAGCCCCCCGCAGCCCGGACAGACGGTCAGTTTCCGTCGCTACGAGCCGCTGGATATCAACAACACCGACCCGAACTATGCGGTTCCTTACACCTATAACTACAACCTGAACCTCCAGCGCGCGCTGCCCAGCAATATGGTGCTAACCGTCGCCTATGTAGGCTCGCTTGGCAGGAAGCTGGTTCGGGCTTACGAAGGCGATCAAATCACGCTTTCGGGCCAGGCCGCCTGTCTGGCGAATCCGTCCTGCGTATCCAACCGAGCTGCCGCTCACCTTCTTTTCCCTCAATACATGGATCAACCCGCAACCATTCCGGGAACCAAAGTTCCGTACTACCTTTCGGTAGGCACGCAGCATACCGACGGCGCTTCCAACTACAACTCTCTACAGGTATCGGTGGCCAAGGAAGCTAGCCATGGGCTGTACTTTACCCTTTCCTATACCTACAGCCATGCCCTGGACAATGCCTCGGGCCTGGAAAATTCCGGCTTTGGTGCTCTCGGCACCAACTGGGTTCCAGGTTATCGGCATTTGAGCTACGGCGATTCAGCCTATGATGCACGGCATCGCTTCGTGGCCTTGTACAACTATCAGGTGCCGCTGCTGCGCAGCATGAATGACAACCGGTATATCCGTTATGCGCTCGGTGGATGGCACGTTACCGGCATCACGGCATTGCAAACCGGCTTTCCTGTGACCATCTCCGAAACAAGCGTATTCAACTCGCTCTACTGCGACGAGTTCAGCTATTTTGCTTGCCCGGACACGCCGAACACCTCCACCTTCAGTATTCCCAGCCTCAATCCGCGGGCAGCTGGGCACTACTGGTTCAATAACAGCGTCTTTTCCGCCGAGGCGATCGGGACATTCGGAAACGTGAAGCGCAATTTCTTCCATGGCCCCGGGTTTGAATATTCCAACATCGAGCTATACAAAAATCTTCCTTTCGGGGGAGAGAACAGTCCGCGCTTTATCCAACTCCGTTTGGAGGCGTACAACGTCTTCAACCACGCAAACTTCGCTCCGCCGAATGGTAACTTCAGCGCTGGTCCGCACTTCGGTCAGATTACCTCGGTGATCCAGCCGGGATCCGGTGACCCTCAACCTGGTCGTGCCGTCCAGATTGCAGCCAAGCTCTACTTCTAGAGCCGGGGGCAAGCGTTCGCAAGGGATTCATCTCGAATCCCTTGCGGAACGCTCAAGGACTCTTTCGTCGTGCAGAGCACCACGCGTTGCTTCTAATTTGTCCGACTATTTTTTAAAATCATGCGTCTATTTCCTGTCTCAAAATCGTCACTCTACGCAGCGACTTCCATGCTTGCCGTTTTTTTTCAGGTGTCATGTTTTTGGAGGAGTAACCCAATGGGAAAAACACGCACTCGCGCACGCGCCTGGATGTCGGCGCTGCTTCTCGTCAGCCTACCTTTGGCAGCGCAGGACACTCATCAGAAATCAACGCAGGTTGCTCACGGCTCGCAGCCCGCGACGGTTGCGATCTCGCAGACGGAACAGTCTGCGACAGAAAAGATCGACCTTGATATGTACCAGCGCATCATGGACGAGGGGTTCAACCACTCGCACATTATGGGCTACGCCAGTGCGCTGGCCGATGATATCGGCCCGCGACTGACCGGTTCCCCAAATATGGCGAAGGCCAACAAGTGGACGCAGGACCAATTCACGGCCATGGGCTGCGTGAATGCTCATTTGGAATCCTGGGGCGAGTTTGGTATGGGCTGGCAGCAATTGAATACCTGGGTCAGAATGGTCTCGCCCGATACGGCAGTCTTCATCGCGCAGGCCACGCCGTGGTCGCCTTCCACCAACGGTCCGGTGACTGGGGATGCTGTCTGGGTCAACATTCAGGATGAGAAGGATTTCGCCCGGTATAAAGGTAAGCTGGCCGGGAAGATCGTGCTGTTCGGGCCGGTGCGCGCCGTGCCGCCGGTAGACGGACCGCTTTTCACGCGCTTCAGCCAGCAGCAACTGGATGCACTGGCCGAATATCCTGCCCCGAAGGGCCAGGCATCCGATCTCAGGGAGCGTATTCAGGCGTCGATGAAGCGTCGCGAGCTGATCGACAAAGTTGCGCAATTTTTTGCGGATGAACACGTAGCAGGTGTTGTAGTGCCCAGCCGTGGTGCTCCAGACGGTGGTGGTTCCGGCGGGACGTTCTTCGACGATAACGGCGCGGCCTTGGGCACCCAGCCCTATAACGCCGACCATCGCGTGAAGGTGCCAGTCGTTGTAATGGCCATTGAGCACTACGGACGTATGTACCGCTTGCTGAAGGCAAACGTCCCCGTCAGCGTCCAGATGGATGTGGAGACGAAGTTCACCGGCGACCACGAACAGGGTTACGACACGATTGCAGAAATTCCCGGCACCGACCCATATCTGAAAGACCAGGTCGTCATGGTTGGCGGACATCTCGATAGTTGGATCTCCGGCACCGGGGCTACGGACAATGGGGCTGGAACTGTGGTGGCGATGGAAGTCATGCGCATTCTTACGGCCCTGCATGTGCAGCCGCGCCGCACCATCCGGGTGGCGTTGTGGAGCGGCGAGGAGGAAGGACTGGACGGCTCGCGCGGTTATGTCAAGAACCACTTTGGCAGTTATCCCGTCTCCACGGCTCCGGATCAAATGAAACTTCCGGGATGGCTGCGCAAACCGGTAGGGCCGCTTACGATCAAGCCAGAGCAAAAGTTGGTCTCTGCCTATTTCAATCTGGACAACGGTGGCGGGCGCATTCGCGGCGTCTATTTACAGGAGAATGCCGCAGTCGCGCCGATTTTTGCGCAGTGGATAGCTCCGCTCAAGACCCTGGGTGTGACCACGCTGACATTGCGCAACACCGCAAGTACGGACCATGTGGCTTTTGACGCGGTTGGCATTCCGGGCTTCCAGTTCATTCAGGATCCTCTCGATTACAAGACGCGGACCCACCACTCGAACATGGATGTGTATGAAGAACTCCAGCCCGGGGACCTTCAACAGGCCGCTGTGGTCGAGGCGATCTTTGTCTACAACGCCGCCATGCGCGACAAGATGCTGCCGCGCAAGCCACTGTCCGAGCCGAAGGCAATGATCGATTTGAGCGAGCCAAAGCAACAGCCGGGCATCTTCCCGGACGCGGTACAACCGGCGCAATGACGCCTTCTCGCAACGGAGAAACCATGAGATTGTTCTACAGTTCAAGATGCAACCTGCGATCGCTTCACTCTCTCGTTTTGCTTCTTGGACTTTTTCATTACGCAAACGCACAGGCTCCGGCAGCACGTATCGCCACCTATCCCACCCTTGGGAATCCCACCGCTGCGTTAGCGACCCCGGATTCCCAGTACATCTTTGTCACTGTGACCAATGTAGGCGGACCCAACTACTCCACCCCAGATTCGGAGGC
This sequence comes from Acidobacteriota bacterium, assembly GCA_021790655.1. Classification (GTDB taxonomy): domain Bacteria; phylum Acidobacteriota; class Terriglobia; order Terriglobales; family Acidobacteriaceae; genus JAKAAZ01. Next base: position 9,367 of record JAJYGR010000211.1, read on the forward strand.
GGGCAAAAGGCATGGTGTTGTTTCCGGCCTTCAGATTTTCCGCAATACGGGTGGCAAGCTACAGTCTGTCGGCCTTGTTCGGCTCGGCAGCAAGGGTGCCAATGGCATCACCCTTCTTCCCGACGGAAAGACTTTTGTCGTCGGCGTAGGAGATGCTGGCGTGGCCTTTGTTGATATTCAGGATGCCATCCATGGCACGGCCAAACCTTATTTCGCTCCCCAGGGCAAAAGTGCGGGTACGTATGATGTGGTCTCCACCCCGGATGGGAAATATCTTTTCTCCGCCAATGAGTATGGGCACTTCCAAGGGCAACGAGGCAATGTCGGGATCCTCACGGTGCACTACGATGCCGCTGGACGCGTCACCCATGCGCAGACCATTGGGCATATCCCGGCGGGGAACAAGGTTCCAAGCCTTACGATCTCCCCCGATGGCACCCGACTCTATGTCGCGAGGGAGATATTTCCCCCCAAGGGCGTGTCCCACTTTTTTGGCCAGAGCAATCCCATGCTGACTAAGAAAGACTGCGTGCAGCGAATTGGAACCCCGCCGCGCCCGAACGGCCTTATTACTGTAGTTGACGTGAAGCGGGCCATCGCTGCCGGCTCGGGCCAGAGCGCCATCATTTCCGAGGTAGCTGCGGGATGCTCTCCGGTGCGCGTGATTGAGACTAAAGATGCGTCTACCCTCTTTGTCTCCGCGCGCGGTGACAACAGAATCCTCACCTTTAGTCCACATTTGCTCGATTCTGACCCGGAGCACGCCTTTCTGCGTGGATTCTCTTCCGGCGGCGTGGCCCCCGTAGGCATTCGTCTCTTCTCAGACGAAAGTCGGCTTCTTGTAGCGAACTCCAACCGCTTCGTAGACAGCAACGGAGGGGTCGCCGTCCTCGACGTCTCCCGACCGGAACAGCCTGGCATCGTCGAAACCATACCTGCCGGGGAGTTTCCCAGAAACGTCAACCTGTCTCCTGACGGACGATCGCTCTACCTTACCGACTATACTTCTCGCACTTTGGAGGTGATCGCCGTGTCACCTTCTCCCAATCGTGTGGAGAGATAGCCACGTGCATGAATACCGTGCTTTTGCATTTACCCGGAATTTTCTCCCCTGGTCCTCGGAGCGCAAAATGAGATGCCGACATCGGTTTGCCCTGTATCTTCGCCGTCTTTGTTATCATCTACCGGTTTGTCTGGTCATGATCGCAGCTCCCCTGTTTGGCCAGCGGCCAGAGCTGCCGCAATCCCCCCAGGTACAGCCCGATGGTCGCGTTACTTTCCGCTTCCTCGATCCAGGGGCAAAGCAAGTCCAACTCGTCCTGGAAGGCACGCCCGGAACTCAGTCGATGGAGAAAACCAGCGATGGGGTGTGGAGCATTACGGTTGGCCCGCTGGAGCCGGAGTACTACGGCTATGTGTTCCGCGCTGACGGCGTTCCGCTGCTTGATCCTTCCAATCCGAAGATCGAGCCGAACCTGTTGCAGCTGCGAAACGTTCTGCATGTGCCCGGCAAGACTCCCGAACCGTGGGAGGAGCAGGATGTGCCACACGGAATTGTGCATCATCATTTCTATAAATCCGGCATCATCGGCGACCAGCGGGATTTCCTCGTGTACACGCCGCCCGGTTACGATCCGAGAGGCCGCAAGCGCTATCCCGTGCTCTATCTGCTGCACGGATTCGCCTTCAACGCGAGCAGTTGGACCCTGGTAGGCAGGGCCAACTTCATCCTTGACAACCTGATCGCGCAGGGCAAGGCCAGACCCATGATCGTTGTTATGCCGTTCGGGGATGGCGTGCCGGAGATCGTCTCCGAAAATGGGCCTGCCCTTCGTGGCCCTGCCCTTTGGCAGCGCAACTACGACCTTTTCACCCAGAGCTTGCTGAAGGAGGTGATACCGCAGGTTGAATCGATGTATCTTGTCTTGCAAGACCGCAAGGACCGCGCAATCGCCGGCCAGTCCATGGGCGGTGCCGAGACGCTTTTGACTGGGCTGAATCATCTCAACACCTTCGGCTGGGTCGGCGCCTTCAGTCCCGGCGGGGTGCGCCCGAACTATGCCGCGGAATTTCCTTTGCTCGTACAAGGGGCGAGTGCAAAAGAGAGCAGCTCCGGAACAAGCGCCGCTCCTCTGCACCTGCTGTGGATCTCCTGCGGAACCGAGGATGGCCTCATTGCAAGTAACCGAAGGCTGGTCGCCTGGATCAAATCGCAACACGTTCCCGTCATGTCGATCGAAACGCCAGGAATGCACACCTGGATGGTATGGCGCAATAATCTGGTGCATTTTGCTCCATTGCTGTTTCAATCAAAATAGCCGACGGGAGAACAAGGATGGAGCCAAGGTGGACAAAGTAATCGCCGCAGTCGTACAGGCTGGCACGCCTGTTTTCGACACCAAGCGGACACTGGAAAAGATCGAGGCCTATTGCCAGGAGGCCGCAAGCGCCGGAGCAAAGCTGGTCGTCTTTCCGGAAGCATTTCTGGGAGGCTACCCTAAGGGGCTTGGTTTCGGCGCTCACGTGGGGTCGCGGTCCGAGGAAGGACGCGAAGAGTTTCGCCGCTACTACGAAGCAGCGATTCCGCTGGCTGGAGATGAAATCGTCCAGGTGGGCAATGTAGCCGCTCGGCATGGCATCGAACTGGTTCTGGGCATAATCGAAAAGGCCGGTGGGACTCTGTATTGCACGGCCTTGTTCTTCGGCGCCGATGGCAGCTTGCGAGGAAAGCACAGAAAATTGATGCCTACCGGCTCCGAACGGCTCATCTGGGGGACCGGAGACGGTTCTACGCTACCCGCCATCCAAACGCCTTTTGGGACCATAGGAGCGGCCATCTGCTGGGAGAATTACATGCCTTTGTTTCGCACCGCCATGTACGCAAAGGGTGTGAATCTGTGGTGTGCTCCTACGGTGGACGACAGAGACCGCTGGCAAGCGACTATGCAACATATCGCGGTGGAAGGACGATGCTTTGTTTTGAGCGCCTGCCAATACCTGCTTCGCTCCGACTGCCCAGAGGACTATCGCGCCATCCAGGGCAATGATCCGGCCACAGTGTTGATCAAGGGCGGCAGCGTGATCGTGTCACCGATGGGAACGGTGCTGGCCGGTCCCCTGCGGGATGGTGAAGGCGTGCTGACCGCGGAATTGGATCTGAAGGAAGTTGTGCGTGGGAAGTACGATTTCGATGCTGTCGGCCATTACGCTCGTGCCGACGTGTTCCGCCTACTAGTCGATGAAAATCCCAAACAGGCCGTCACCTTCGAGAAGAATCCTCTCTGAGGGGCCAGTCGAGGATTCTCCCCTTTGATTCAAACTCCCTCGGTACACGAGCGCGCGTGGTTATTGCGTCACGGCAGCGGAGTAGAACTGCGCTAGATCTCCCTTCAATTGCTTCAGAGCGTCTACATTCAGATAAATCATATGGCCGGAGGGATAGTAGCCGAACCGGATGTTCTTGCGCAGGGTGGGATCCAGTTCCATGTGGGCAATGTCGTACTCGGTCTGAAAGAATGGCGTTGCCAGGTCAAAATAACCATTGGCGGAGAAAAGCTTCAAATGCGGATTCTGCCGCATGGCCGCTCCTAAGTCCAGAGCTACGTCGGGCACTAGCTCGCGCCCGTTGCCGTCCGGCGGCGTATGCTTCCAGTCCCATTGAAAGTCGGGGCCGTGCGCCGTCACATGGTAAGTATCGTCCGTGGTGTATTTCAGTTCATCCGCCAGGTAGCTCTGAAAGGCGGCGACAAACGCCCCGGTGATCCCCGTGCTCGATGGATCGTAGGTGGGCACCTCGCCCGCCGCATCCATATCGATACCTTCAAAGCGAGCGTCATAACGGCCCAGCGTGCGTCGTTCGTCGCGCATCAGTTCCTTGCGAAAATCCGACGCTGGAACGCGCAGGTTCGATTCTTTCAGATACTGCACGCTCAACCCCGTCATCTCGTTTAGTTTCTGAGCGACCTGATCCTCTTCTGCAGCGCTCAGATTTTGCCCTTGCGCCAAAGCTTCGGCATAAGGCCCGCGAGCATAGATGCGGACTTGCGCCAGAAAAGATTTCAGGTCGGACGGTTTATTGGCCAATTTATCGTGATACCAGGCAATCGCAGCGTAGGACGGCAAGCCGTTGATGTACTCATCGTCGAGGCCGGGCGCGTGCCCATTGTGGTTCAGGTTCGACGACACCAGGACCACGCCGTTGAGTGCAATTCCGCTTTTCTCCAGCGAATAGGACAACGCCGCCGAGCGCGTCGCGCCATAGGACTCGCCGATCAGGAACTTCGGCGAATTCCATCGCTGGTTCACGGTAATGTATCGTGCGATGAAACGATTGAAGGCCAGCACATCCTGATCGACGCCCAGAAACTCCTTGAGCGTTCCCATGGCGACGGGCCTGGAAAACCCTGTTCCCATGGCGTCGATAAATACCAGGTCCGTTTTGTCGAGCAGACTGTATGGATTCGGCACCAGATGGTAAGGTGCGGGCGAAGTTGCCTGAGGGCTGTCCGTTTCAATGCGCACTGGTCCAAACGATCCCATGTGCAGCCACATACTGGATGACCCCGGACCGCCGTTATACAGGAAGGTTACCGGACGCGCCTTCGGCACTGCGTCATCCTGGGTATAGGCGACATAAAAGAAGCTGCCGTATGGCTTGTCGTGCGCATCGCGAACAATCAGGGTGCCCGCCGTGGCAGTGTAATGAATGGTCTGGCCATTCAGCTCCAGCGTGTGACGCGTCACCGAGCTCCGCTCTGGCGGTAAAGGCGCAGGTTTGCTGGAGTCGGCAGAGGGCGGTGCATTTTTGGCCGCATCGGATTTGCCATTCTGTGCCATGCCGACGATGCCCGCTAACAGAACGGACAGACATACGAAAGCAAAATATCTGGACTTCACTGGCATTTTGGTTCATGGCCTCCAAAGGAATTTATCGCTCTGACGAATTATGAAGAGAAAAAGACGCATCTTTTCCTCGAACTGGGTATCCACTGGCCTGCCCCCATTTTCCGCATACAAATAACACTCAGCTCGCCGCAGTCGCAGCGGAGGGAAAGTGAAAAGCGGCAGGATCGTTTTTCAAGCAGGCGAAGCCGTCGTCTTTCCCACCGCTTG
>JAJYGR010000073.1 GCA_021790655.1 Acidobacteriota bacterium
GCTTTGAAGGCGAGGACGCGATCCTGGTCGATTACCGGGACTATCACTGAAAGGAACTTCCCATGCGTATGCACAACCCTCCACATCCCGGCGAGGTGGTCCGGGAATATCTGGGAGAGATGAGCGTTTCGGCAGCCGCAAAGCATCTGGGTGTCGGACGTGTCACATTGTCCCGCGTTCTGAATGGAAAGGCTACGATATCCCCGGAGATGGCCTTGCGGCTGTCTGCGGCCTTCGGCACGTCTTCGCCCGAGGTCTGGCTGGGAATGCAAGCCAAGTACGACCTGTGGCAGTTACAGAAGCGGAACAGGATCAGAGTCGATCTGCTGCCGCATTTGCAGCATTCCTAGGGAGTGATGGGACTGCATTGAAACAGCCAGTTGTTTTAACTGCGACGTAACCAACAAATATTTTCTGGATTCTTCACGTCGCGACGCTTCATTCAGAATGACTCCTTTAACACTCGGCTGCACTGACCATCAATCCGTTCTGGAGACGTGTCTACGGCTGTGCGCTCTCTTACCCTTTCCAACTTGCTGCGCGAGGATTGAGTCTTGGACGCCTCGACAATAATCCCAGGTTAGCTGCACGAACCTGGGGCACCCGTGTTCGAGCAGCCGATATACTGAAATGTTTGTTTTCTCTCAAGGAGCAATGCAATGGCTGACGTTCAGAAAGATATTCGCAAAGAAAAAGATTCGCTGGGGTATGTGGAAGTCCCGGCGCACGTGTACTACGGAGCGCAGACGGTCCGCGCGGTAGATAATTATCCGATTTCAGGAATGCGCGCGCATCCTTTGCTCATCCGGGCCATGGGGATGGTGAAAGCGGCCGCAGCCCAGGCCAATAAGGAACTGGGTCTGGTCGAGGCGGACCGCGCCGACGCCATCGCGAAGGCGGCGCGGGAGGTGATCGAGGGCAAATGGAACGGTGAATTTGTCGTCGATGTTTTTCAGGCCGGGGCCGGGGTCAGCTTCCACATGAATACCAATGAAGTGCTGGCGAACCGCGCCAATCAGATCCTCGGCGGCAAGCTGGGCGAGTACGACCGCGTGCATCCGAACGACCATGTAAATTACGGCCAGTCCACCAACGACGTATTTCCCACCGGAATGCGGCTCGGCGCGCTGCTGGCGCTGGAGACGCTGTATCCGGTGCTGGAATCGCTGGCCGCCAGTTGCGACAAGAAGGCCAAGGAGTTCGACAGCGTCATGAAGTCCGGGCGCACGCACATGCAGGACGCAGTGCCGATCCGCCTGGGGCAGGAATTCGCGGCGTATGCGCTGGCCATCCGCAAGGCGCACAAAAACATTCGTCATGCCAGCGATTCGCTGCGCGAACTGGGCCTGGGTGGTTCTGCGGTGGGGACTGGGATCAACACGCATCCGGACTATCGCATGAAGGCCATCGCGCATCTGGCGAAGCTCTCCGGGCAAAAGCTGACGCCAGCGGAAGACATGCGCTGGGCGATGCAGTCGAATGCGTGCATGGCCGACGTAAGCGCTGCGCTGCGTGGGCTGGCGCTGGAGGTCATCCGCATCTCGAACGATCTGCGCCTGCTGTCCTCCGGGCCGAACACAGGGTTTGCGGAGATTTTTCTGCCGAGCCTGCAACCTGGTTCGTCGATCATGCCGGGGAAAATCAATCCGGTGATGCCGGAGCTGGCCGCCATGGTCAGCTTCCAGGTGATCGGCAACGACACGGCGGTCGCCTACGCAGTGCAGGCGGGCCAGTTGGAATTGAATGTGATGATGCCGACGATGGCCTACAACGTGATGCAGTCGATTACGATTCTGGCCAACATGCTGCGGCAGTTCGACAAATATTGCATTGCGGGGATCACTGCGAACGAGGCACGCTGCGAACTCTATGCGCAGAGTACGGTGTCGTTGGCAACTGCACTGAATCCGTACATCGGCTATGCCAAAGCTGCGGAGATCGTGAAGGAGTCGGTGGCGACAGGACGCTCCATCATCGAGCTGGCGCGCGAGAAGAAGCTGTTGACCGAAAAAGAAATTGCGGAGATACTCGACCCGGTACGCATGACCGAGCCGCAATACCCACTGGACGCGGCCAAACATCGCGATGAGGTAAAAGCGAAAGCTTGAAGAAATAAGTTCCTGAACGAATAAAGACCGCGCCAACGCGCGGTCTTTTTCGTTCGTGCTTATTTGAGTAGCTTATTGCCGGCCCCAGCGATACAGGAAGCCCACCAGGATGCCCTGATTGTGGTTGTATTGGGAGCCAAAGCCATCGAACAGAACATGGGGCGCGACCCGCACGGCCAGGGCGGGACTCAGGTTATAGTCCAAATTCACACTGAAAATTCCGGCTGGCACCACGCTGGCCGGGTACAGTCCGACGCTCTGCGGTGAGTGTCCATTAGTATCGGCATCGAAGTAGCCGTAAATGATCCCACCTTGCAAGGACGAGCTTACGGAGAACTTCGGGCTGCCGTAAAAACGGTACTGCGGTCCGATGGTGAACGGAAATACACTGAATGTTTCGTTGTAAGTGTCGTACGGATTATTGATGCCCGACGTGCCGCCGTAATATCCACGCGCATCCGCCGTGATGCCGAAGCGGGGCGTAAAGTAACGCGTGAACCCAAATGTCCAGGAACCTGTACCTGCGTTGTGCAGCGACGGGCCTGGCCGGAAGCGCATGTATGAGCCACCGGTATACACTTCCCAGCGATGGGTATAAGTGTCCGTGATCACTTGCGCCTGACGACGCTGTTTGGTCAGAGCCCTGCGAGTCTCCAGTCCGCGCCGCGTCTCCAGAGTTTGCTGCGGGGCCTGGGGCACAGAAGAAGAGGACGACGAGGAAGGCGATGACGACGGCGGCTGAGTCTGCTGGTCTTGAGCCTGGGCCTGGATAGGCGTGCAAGCGAACGATAGCAGCAGCAGACAGGCCAAAGACGAAATCCATGAAAGAGGGGCGACGAATGCAAGAGGGGCGCGGCGGCACAACACGGGTAGTGGGAAGCGCCGGGC
>JAJYGR010000298.1 GCA_021790655.1 Acidobacteriota bacterium
CGCGGATCGCATGGTGCTGCTGGGGCCGGGCCCCTGGGAATTGGAGGATGGCAAAGCGATCGCGCAATTTACCCTTCAGCCAGGAGAGACTGCGGAGTTCGCCTTGCGCTACGTGATCGAAGATGAAGAGGAAGCGATTCTCAAGGCCCCGATCGACGGCGACCGGCTCATGAATGAAACCCTAGCGTTCTGGAGGAAGTGGCTTTCGAGCTGCAAATACGAAGGCCGCTGGCGAGAGAATGTTCTGCGCTCTGCGCTGGTGCTGAAGTTGCTGACGCACCGTCCAACCGGCGCCATTGTCGCTGCTCCAACGTGCAGTCTGCCGGAAGAAATCGGCGGCGTGCGCAACTGGGATTATCGCTATACCTGGGTACGCGACTCTTCCTTCACCGTATTTACGTTAATCCGCCTGGGATTTACGGAAGAGGCGACCGCCTTTATCGACTGGCTATCCAAGCGCATCCATGAACAAATTGGTGCGCAAGGGCCTCTTAATACGATGTACAGCATCGACGGTAATAGCGAATTGACGGAATATACGCTGGACAATCTTGCTGGCTACAAAGATTCACGACCCGTGCGCGTCGGTAATGCGGCTTCCAATCAGCTGCAATTGGACATCTACGGCGAAATGATGGATGCCATTTATTTGTATGACAAACACATTGCACCGATTTCCTTCGACTTGTGGGAGCGCATTCGAAGTGTGTTGATATGGGTGGCCGAGAACTGGGAGCAACCCGACGACGGACTATGGGAGGTCCGCAGTGGGCGCGCGAACTTTGTTTATTCCAAGCTCCAGTGTTGGGTAGCGCTTGACCGAGGTCTGCGTCTAGCGGCCCAGCGAAGCCTGCCGGTCGATCGCGCGCGCCTGGAGTCTGAACGAGACCGCATCTTCATGTCCATCATGGAGAACGGGTGGGACCCTAAGCAACAGTGCTTCACGCAATCCTATGAGTCCCAATCGCTGGATGCGAGCAGCCTGATGATGCCGGTCGTGATGTTCCTTGCCCCCAAAGACCCGCGCATGCTCAGCACCATCGAACGCATCATGCAAACTCTCGTTTCCGATAGCCTGGTACATCGCTATGAACTTACCGGGGAGCTGGCCGCGAAAGATGGCTTGACCGGCTCGGAAGGAACGTTCAGCATGTGTACCTTCTGGTTGGTGGATGCGCTGGCGCGAGCGGAGAGACTGGAAGAGGCGCGCTTTATTTTTGAAAAGATGCTGACCTATGGAAACCATCTTGGGTTGTACTCGGAGGAGATCAGCTCCGCAGGCAGCGCGCTGGGCAACTTTCCGCAGGCGTTTACCCACCTTGGACTGATAAGCGCCGCGTTCCATCTTGATGAAAAATTGCGGAGGTAAAAATCATTCCCCATGGAATCCACTCACGGAATCCTGAATGCTGGCAATCGACGTTCGGGCCGTTGCTGGAAGAAGATGGATGCCTGTTTCGTCTCTGGGCGCGTCAGGGAGCAAACGTTCAATTAGTGATCGACGACGGCGCGTCCTCACGCGCAATTCCAATGCGTTACGGGCCGAATGGGATGTATCTCGCAGACGTCAAAGGTGTCGGCGTTGGTACACGTTACTGGTTCAAGATCGATGGAGCTGGACCGTATCCCGACCCCGCTTCTCGGTGGCAACCGCTTGGTGTCCATGGCCCTTCCGAAGTAGTGGACCCCGACAGCTTCATCTGGCAGACCGATGCATTCCAAGCGCCTTCCTTAAGGGAGTTGATAATTTATGAATTGCACATAGGAACGTTTACGCCGGCGGGAACATTCCTCGCCGCCATCGAAAAACTCGACAGCTTGCGCGAGCTTGGCATTAACGTGATCGAGTTGATGCCGGTTGCCGATTTTGCCGGGGACTACAACTGGGGCTATGACGGAGTTTCTCTCTATGCACCGGCCCACAGTTACGGCACACCGGATGAGTTTCGCCTTCTGGTGCGGGAAGCGCACCGGCGCGGTCTGGCCGTTTGCCTCGATGTGGTGTACAACCATCTAGGTCCAGATGGCGCGTATCACTCGGTATTTGCACCGCGCTTCTATTCTGGCAAGCATAAAACTCCCTGGGGTGATGGGTTGAACTTCGACGGGGAAGATCGCGAAAAGGTGCGCGCATATTTTATTGAGAGCGCACTGCAATGGATCTGCGACTATCACGTAGACGGTCTGCGTGCAGACGCTACGCACGCCATTCTGGATGACAGTGAACCGCACTTCCTAAGAGAATTGACGGAACGCGTACATGCCGCTGGTAAAACACTTGGCCGGAAAATATTTGTCATTGCAGAAGACGCCCGCAACGAACGCAAGCTGGTCCTTCCACGCGAAGCCGGTGGCCACGGTTTCGATGCGGTCTGGTCGGACGATTTTCACCACCACATGCGGCATCGACTGGCAGGCGATAGCGATGGATACTACCGCGATTTCGATGGAAAAACCTCCAGCATCGCCAAAACGATAGAAGACGGCTGGTATTTCACGGGAGAATTTTCCAGCCACTCCGGTCACGGGCGAGGTACCAGCGCAGAAGGGCTGCGCCGTGAGTCGCGCCTGTTTTGCATTCAGAATCACGATCAAATCGGAAATCGCGCATTCGGAGAAAGATTGTCTTCGCAAATTACGCTGGAGGCGTATCGCGCCGCCAGCGCGCTGCTGTTACTGTCCCCGGAGATACCCTTGCTTTTTATGGGGCAGGAGTGGGCGGCGCCGGAACCATTCCTTTTTTTTACCAACCACAAGGAAGAACTGGGCCGTTTAGTGACGGAAGGAAGACGCAAGGAATTCGAGCATTTTTCCGCGTTTTCTGAAGAAGCAACCCGTGAAAAAATTCCCGATCCACAACAGAAAGAGACGTTTTTACGGAGCAAGTTGAACTGGGCCACACGTCAGACAGGCGAGCATGCGGCTTGCCTGCATTGGTATCAACAACTGTTACAAATCCGACAATATCTTCTGAGAACGGCGCATTATGACTCCAGCACGGCTTTGAGCGACCAAACGGTCCTTTTGAAATGGAAATCCGCAGTTGGCACATTCACTGCCGTCATGGCGCTAGAAGGCCCCGCTGCAATCCAGAAATCTCTGCTGCAACAAATGACTTTATTATGCAGTAGTGAAGATGCGCCTTATGCAACGGTCCCAAAGCCTATCTACTGGAAATCCGACACGGGCGAACTGAAGTTGGCACGCGCAGGAGCGGTCCTGCTCGCGAGTGGGAATTTTAGTTTAGATTGCAGGAATTGATCATCATGGATGACCGCAGAAAAGTTAGCGCCACCTATCGTTTGCAGTTCACGAAAGATTTCCGTTTTTCAGATGCCGAGGAACTCGTTCCCTATCTGCATGCTCTGGGGATAAGCCATATCTATGCATCGCCCATATTTGCAGCTTGTCCTGGGAGTTTGAGCGGATACGATACCTGCGATTTCTCGCAGATCAATCCCGAGCTGGGCGGAGAAAAGGCCTTCGATTCGTTAGTAGAAGCGCTACATCGACAGAGAATGGGAATCATTGTCGATTTTGTTCCAAATCACATGAGCGCGCATCCCCAGTGGAACCAGTGGTGGCGCAATGTGCTGGCCAACGGTCCGTCCTCTCCCGCTTCCGAATATTTCGATGTGGATTGGTACCCCGTCAATTCGAATCTGCATGGCAAAGTTCTATTGCCGATTCTCGGCAAGCAATATGGAGAAGTGCTGGAGTCGGGGGACCTGCGCATCGAATATCGCAACGGAGAGTTCTGTCTGTTTTACGGCGAAACGAACCTGCCCCTCAATCCGCGCCAGATAAAGGTCTTGCTTCGCCATCGCTGGAAGGAATTGACAGAAGATGCTGGCATCGAGGCATCGATACGTCTGGAATACGAAAGCATACTTTTTCTTCTGGATCATATCCCGGGGTACCAGCAGGCGGGTGCGGAGGCACGGCTGGATCGCGAGCGCGAAACTGCAATAGCCACCAGGCGATTGACGCAGGTGATTCAGTCGAGTCCCGCGCTACGCAAACATTTAGAAAGGGTGATTCGGGAATTCAACGGTGAAGCAGGCAAACCGGAATCCTTCGATCTATTGCATGCTTTGTTGGAGCAGCAGCCATACAGACTTTCGTATTGGCGCACAGCCATGCAGGAGATCAATTACCGACGCTTTTTCGATGTTAACGATCTCATCGGCTTGCGGATGGAATACCAGCCGCTTTTCCAGGCGGCCCATGCCAAACTGATTGAACTGGTGAAGAAAGGCTGCATCGACGGTATTCGTTTGGACCATATCGATGGCCTTTTGGATCCGCAACAGTATCTGTTGCAATTACGGGAAGCGACTTCCGATACAGAAAGACATTTATATCTGATCGTGGAAAAAATTCTCGCTCGTCAGGAGTGGCTTAACGCGGAGTGGCCTGTCGATGGCGCGACCGGTTATGAATTTCTGGCCCTTTTGAATGGCCTGTGGGTCGAGGAAAAAAACCTTTCTGAGATCGACCGCATTTATCGCCGTTTCCGTGGACAGACCCATCCTGACCGGGATGTGGTCTACGTTGCGAAGAGATTGATCACTGCTACTTCGATGGCAAGTGAATTGAACGTTCTCGCCCACGAGTTGAACCAGCTTTCCGAACAAAGCCGCCTTAGTCGCGACTTTACATTGGACGGTTTGCAGGAAGCTTTACGCGAAGTAGTTGCCTGCTTTCCTGTCTACCGAACTTACATTTCCGAACGAGGATTCAGTTCGACGGATGAGATGGCCATCAATGAGGCGATCGGTCAGGCAAGGCGGCGCAATCCCAGTCTCGATTACTCAATATTCGAATTTATCCGCATGCATATTTGTCCTGTTCGACAGCCGGACGAGCCGGAAGAACACTTTGCCCAGCGCCTGCGCTTCGCCATGAAGTTTCAGCAGTACACCAGCCCGGTGCAGGCCAAAGGCATGGAAGATACCGTATTTTATCGGCACAGTCCACTGGCTTCTCTGAACGAAGTTGGCAGCGGCACGGGGCGCAGGGCCACCACACCGCAGGAATTTCATGATGCAAATATGCACAGGATGGAGCGCTGGCCGCTTGCGATGTTGACCACCTCGACGCACGACACAAAACGGGGGGAAGACGCGCGGATGCGCATCCATGTGTTGACGGAGATCCCAGATGAGTGGCGGTCGAACCTGTTGCAGTGGTCGCAGGGCAATGAGAGCGCGAAGACCATGGTGAACGGTCAGTTGGCGCCGGACCGGGGAGACGAATACCTTTTCTATCAGAATTTGCTCGGAATGTGGCCTCCGCATCACGCCGCTGCGGATGAGGAAACTGTCAGTCGAATCAAAGAATTTATGAATAAGGCGCTGAAGGAAGCGAAGGTACACACGAGCTGGATCAATCCGTCGAATGAGTATGATGCCGCAGTCGAAAAGTTTGTGGAAGAGACCCTGTGGGGTAAACGCTCGGCTGAGTTTCTTGCATCGTTCATTCCTTTTGCGGAACGCGTCGCGGTGCTCGGGGCCTGGGGTTCGATTTCACAAATAGCCTTGAAGGTGACAAGTCCCGGGGTCGTCGATACGTACCAGGGAGGCGAGTTGTGGGACCTGAATCTTGTCGATCCGGACAATCGTCGGCCTGTCGACTACGCGACACGACAGCATAGCTTACAGCACTTAAGGAAGCGCATTGCAGGCTCGACTGTTAGTCCAGAGATACGCGCCAGTGTGATTGACGAACTGCGTCGAGAATGGTGGAGAGGCGATTGGAAGTTGTGGTATCTCCATAGGGGGCTCGCTCTGCGCGCGCGCGAGCCGGAACTATTCGCTCGCGGAAGTTATCAGCCGTTGCGCGTCGAAGGCCCGGCCACCGATCATTTCGTGGCATTTGCCCGTGAATACGAAGGCAAGACGATATTTACCATTGCTCTGCGCTGGTTTGCTTCATTGGTCCCCGCTTCTGCCTCGCTTGATGATCTGCGAATGCTTCTTCTGAATACGTGGATTGAAATTCCTGCTCTAGCAGGAAATACAGGCGCGGACGCGCGCCAGTTGACTAATGCTCTAACCGGGACGGCAGTCGGTATTTCCCGCGAACTTGGAATATCGCGGTTGCGAGCCGATGAGGTTTTAGGCGCGCTGCCTGCCGTGTGGTTGACCAGCAACATCGCAAACGTTTCGCTGGACGATAGTGCGTAGAGGTATGTTGCAAGGTTTCAAAGTGCTTCGGAGATATCGGAATCTGGCCGGAACCCAACCATTTGCATTGCATTCGGAATTTCCATATTTTGCATGAAGTAATTCCATACAAAGCCCGTGCGCAGGTTCTCCGCCATCAGCACGCTGATACCGAGATCGATGCCCAGTTGGTCTTCCGCGAACCAGTTCGACTGCGGCTGAAAGGCATCGACAAACCCGTAGCGCGTCCATGCCTTCTCGCCATACGTCTGGCGAATGGAGAGCAGGACATGCGCGCATTCGGAAGGTAGGAATATCAGCGACCCACCCGCCGCGCAAGGCACGATGGTCCCGTCGATGCCCCCAAATTTCGGAGGACCTCCCCAGACGCGATACCCGGTTGGAGATTCGGAGGCCGTGATCCCCCACAAGTTTTGGTCCATCCAGGGAAACTGGCGACCCAGCGTCAGGCAGAAAAGTTGATGGGCGCGTGTAGCTGCAATGGAGTTGACGAAATAGTTGGCGTGCGTGTCGCGCTGATTGCGAAAATCGCACCATGCATGTGCGTACTGATGGATAAACAGCGGCGCCACGCCGCTGATGTATTCGATGCCGCCAAATTCCACAATCGGGCGGTGGACCGCGTTCCAGGACCTGGCCGGGATCGCATTTCGCGGCGCGCCAATGGCCATCAGCAGCATGGTAAGCATCTCGGCATACACGTCCCAGCGATATTTGATGAAGCCGTTTTCCGGCGTCCAGCCCATCGACAGGGTATCGCTGCCGTTCAGCATCCAGTGCCAGTCGACGCGCTCGTAGAGCGTGGTTGCCAGCGCCTGGATACGCAGGTTCCCTTCAAAAAATTTGCGGCACGTCAGGATGCCGCAGAGCAGCAGGGAAGTGTCGATTGAAGAAAGTTCCGATCCAAAAAGGCGCTCGCCGCTTTCAATGTCTAGAAAGTGATATAGGAACCCGTGGATGTGGGGACACTCTTCCAACAGGAATGCAAGCGTGGTTTCGACCCGCTGTTCGCAGGCGGCCTGCGGTAAATAATTACGATGGGCCGCGATACATAGGGCTGTCAGGCCAAAACCGGTTGCGGCGATGCTGGCGACGCGGCTGTCCGAGCGGCCTACCGTAGGAGCATGGTCGCGCACCAGGCCGGTCTGCGGATGCGCCTGCTCATAGAAATACGCAACGCCGCGCCCTTCCATATCGTCCAGCAACAGGTCCACTACATTGGAAATCTGAGTGAGAGGGCGATTGATAAATTGCCCCGGAAGGTGGGGATATTTTTTCGCTACGACGCTTTCCGGTGTCGGCGTCTTCTCTTCCACCGGCGGAACTGGTTGATTCGGGGTTGGGACCTGAGACGGATGCTGCGTCTGGGCCAGAGCGGGAATCCCAAAGGCAAGACCAGCGGCCGCGGATGCACCAACACGGCGTATCAAATCGCGGCGGGTAACGTTTTTGTCTTTCAATGCGGAGAGGGCCCTCGCCAGTGGAGTTTACGGTAGCTCCCATTCTGTTTCAAGGTGAATGAGTTGCTATCAATGCTTAGACACGCAACTGCGGCAAAAGGAGCATGGAATGATGGTTCATTTACTGGTTATCCAAGCAGTTTGGATAGTTTAAAGTTGTGGGGCGCCGCGTGAAAGCCCTGCGTAAAAATTGCCGAATAGCACTAATATTGCAGAACGCGATGCAACGCATCGACGATCTTGGCGACATTCGGCATATAGAACTGCTCCAGAGGTTCGGCAGCCGGAATTGCCGGTATGTCCGGGGCCGAGACACGCACGATCGGCGCGTCCAGGCAATCGAACGCCTGTTCCGCAACGGTTGCCGAAATCTCTGAACCGATGCCCAATGTGCGATGGTCCTCCTGGACAATACATAGTCGTCCCGTGCGCGATACAGATTCTAGAATCGTATCGTGGTCGAGCGGATTCAATACGCGCAGGTCGATGACCTCAATGCTGGCCCCGTTTTCTTCTGCCAACTGGTCTGCCGCCTGTAGCGCCAGTTGAAGCATGAAGCCGTAGGTCACGATGGTTGCGTCCTTACCAGGACGACGTATCGCGCAATGAAAGAGGTCAGCCAGGAGGTCGTCGCCTTCCGGCAAATCTTCCTTGATCGCCGGCCAGCGGTAAAGTTTCTTGTGCTCGAAATAAATGACAGGATCATCCTGGCGAATACTGGCCTTCAGCATGCCTTTGGCATCGCTCACGGTGGCGGGCGCTACGACCATCAGGCCCGGTTCGTGGGCGAACCAGGTCGTGTTCGTCTGACTGTGATACAAGCCGCCACCAGTGCCGCCGCCGTAGCAGACGCGAAGAGTGATCGGACAGGTTTGCGAGCCGCCGGAGCGATACCGCAGCTTGGCTGCCTGTTGCGTGATGGCATCCATCGCTGGCGTGATGAAGTCGGAAAACTGGATTTCCGGCACAGGCCGCAAGCCAGCCATCGCCGCTCCAATCGAAGCGCTGACAATGATTCCTTCCGCCAGGGGAGAATCGATGACGCGATCGGCCCCAAATTCGTCCAGCAGCCCCTTTGTGGCGCCGAAAGCGCCGCCGAAGACACCGATGTCTTCCCCAATAAGAAAAACGCCCGGATCGCGTCGCATCTCTTCTGTAAGCGCCGCGTTGATTGCATCCAAATAGGTGACCGACATAATTTTTTATCGTCTCAATGTGTGATGGATTGTTAAAACTGGGGCGAATAAATTTTGCGATTCAATTCACGCTCGCGGATGTCGAATGAATAAAGATAATCCAGGCACTCGATGGGCTCAGGCTGCGGCGCTTTCTCTGCGACCTCCACGGCG
Organism: Acidobacteriota bacterium; assembly: GCA_021790655.1. Lineage (GTDB taxonomy): Bacteria > Acidobacteriota > Terriglobia > Terriglobales > Acidobacteriaceae > JAKAAZ01. The sequence goes on from JAJYGR010000298.1 coordinate 8,998, forward strand.
GCATCCAGTTCCTTGGCGAATTCATCCGTGATCTGCTGTTTCCAGTCTGACGTAAAAAGTTTTTTCACAGACAGGTAACGCTCCATCGCCGCGATCGGGTCTTTTGCTTTCCACTCTTCCACTTCTTCCGCAGTGCGGTACTTTGCTGGATCGATTTCGGAGTGTCCATACCAGCGGTAGGTTTTCGCTTCAATCAGCGTTGGCCCGCCGCCGCTGCGAGCTCGCTCAATGGCTTCCTGCGCGACGCGATAGACTGCGACCACATCATTGCCGTCCACAGTAATTCCGGGGAATCCATAGCCGATGGCTTTCAGACTTATGTCCTCTACCTTGGTCTGAAGCTTGACGGACACAGACTCCGCCCATAAATTGTTCTGGCAGATGTAGACGATGGGCAGGTTGCGCACGCCGGCAAAATTCAGCGCCTCATGCCAGAAACCCAGAGACGTGGAACCTTCACCCGAGAAAGCTACAACGACGTTGTCATTCTTCTTCATCTGGTTGGCCAGCGCGACTCCCGTCCCAATATTCAGTTGCGCTGCAATGGTGGAGGAGGGAGTGATGATGTTGAGCGGGGCATATCCGCAATGGGCGGGCGCCGAGCGGCCTTTGTCCGGACTGGTGCTACGTCCGTAAAGCTGGCTGAACATGGCCGTAAGCGGAACGCCCTTGATGAAATTCGCAATAAAGTCGCGGTGGGAGGGGGCAATGGTATCTTCCGGACGAAGGTCTACAGTGGAACCGACGGCTGTCGCTTCCTGGCCCACAGCCGCGTAGTAATTTCCCTTGAACCGCGCCTGCTTCTTCAGGATGCGCGCGCGCTCTTCTAAAAGACGGCACTTCAGCATAGTGCTGTAGAGCTGCTTGAGTTTGTCGTTGCCAATCAGGGCGTTGTCGCTGTTCGCGCTGCCGTGGTTTGTGCTGGCCGCAGCGGCGACCGGTTCCTTTACCTTGGTTGCCATTTCCGGTTCTTCCCTCGCAAAGCCATTGTATCGCAGAGAATCGTGGCATTTGCGCTACTGGAACGACAGGTCTGGACAACAGATTGCGTTGTCCGTCTTTCCGTCCTTTTCAAATGTTCGACGATTTCAACACTTCTGTGCAAGACCCTGTGAATATCGTGGTGATAGTTGCTTTGAAGTACGCTGTTTTCCGGCGTTTTTACCGCTCTGCACCATATTTGCTGCGCATGACGGGACCAACCTGTTTCTGTACATATCCGTTGAGCTTTGGTTTATGCTCATCCAACCAGAATCATCTGGCGAGGACCTTCTTAAATCAGGTGGAATACTCTGCGTTCACGTGAACATACTCCGCCGTCAGATCGCAGGTAAGGAAATGACATGTGGCATTGCCCAGCCCTAATTCCACGCGAACCGGGACCGTCCTTTTCAGCATCGCTCGATGCACACGATTCTTGTCGAAGTCCGCAGCAACCTGACCATGACGGCAGACGGGCAGTCCTCCGATCCAGACCGAGACCTTGGACGGATCGAATGCCGCACCCGCGTATCCGGCGGCAGCCAGAATGCGTCCCCAGTTTGGATCGCATCCGGCAAACGCCGTCTTGACCAGCGGCGACTGTGCAATGCTGCGCGCAATGCGCTTGGCGTCCTCCGCAGTCGAAGCGCCTTCGATGGCAAGCTCGATCACATGGCCCACGCCTTCGCCGTCTTCGACAATCTGCCGCGCCAGGGACGCGCAGACTGTCTGGAGCGCCTCCGCGAAAGCGGCGGTCTCGCTCCTGTCCGACGAACTTGACAATGCCACACCGCTGGCTCCGCTCGCGAGCAGCAGCACCGTGTCGTTGGTGGAGGTATCGCCATCGATGGAAATGCAATTGAAGGTTGGTTCGATGGCCCGATTCAAAAAAATCTGTAGATCGTGGGCTGTAATTTTTGCGTCTGTGAAGAGATACACCAGCATGGTCGCGTGAGGGGCCAATTGCGGCGCAATCATACCAGCTCCCTTGGCCACGCCAAGAATGCGCGCCGGGCGTCCACCGATGTCGAGCGTGGCGCTGGCCATCTTGACGCGTGTGTCGGTGGTCATGATGGCTTCCGCGAATTGTTGAATGTGCCCAGGCGTGTCGCCCAGTTCGACTGCAATTTGCGGCAGCGCCGAGATGAGTTTTTCTCCCGGCAATTGCACACCGATGATGCCAGTCGAAGAAGGAAAGACCTGCTGCTCCGTGCATCCAAATTCTTTGGCGGCGGCCGCGCAGACCTCGCGGCAAACCTCGATGCCTGGCTCGCCGGTCGCACAGTTCGCATTTCCAGCGTTGACTGCGAGGAAGCGGACCAGACCGCCGGATTGACGCAGATGCTCGCGCCCTACGATGACTGGAGCAGCGATGAGGCGATTGCTAGTGAAGACAGCTGCTGCCGTTGTTCCCTCCACGGCCAGCGCGCAGGCTAAATCCGGCTTGCCGCTGGGCTTGATGCCTGCGCGTACAGCTCCATAGCGGAATCCAGCGGGTTGGCAGATCGGGGGCAGCGGAGAAGTAGATTCGTGAGACATTGCAATTATCCTTTTCTAAGCGGATTCAAAGATACTGTGGTTGAAAAAGCGCTCGTCATTCTGAGCGCAGCGAAGAATCCAGAGGGTGATAGTGGCGCTTACGAGACGTCAATTCGCTGGATCCTTCTCTTCGCTGCGCTTCATTCAGAATGACTCCCTTTTAATATCCGACTACACAAGCTATCAATTCGCATTGCATGTTGTACGTGTCGTAAAAGGAGATGAAGTTGGACTCACCTTTGTTCCTCGAAATGAGAAATATTTCTGTCGCGCGCGGTGAGGCCATTGTGCTGCACGATGTCTCGCTGCGGATTGGCCCGGAGGAGCATATTGCCATCCTTGGCCCGAATGGATGCGGCAAGTCCACGCTGATGCAGGCGCTTACCTGTCAACTCTATCCGCTGGTGCGCGATGGCTCGTACCTGCGCATCTTTGGCCGCGAGCGCTGGGACCTCATTGAGTTGCGCCAGCATCTGGGAGTCGTCGCCGCGGAACTGCCCGGCGAACGCACGCCGCACACGGCAGGTCGAGACGCCGTCATCTCCGGGTTTTTTTCGAGTTCGACATTGTGGCCGAACCTTCACGTCATTCCGCAGATGCGCCAGCGTGCCGATGAAATTCTGCATCTGCTGGAGGCCGAGCATCTTGGCGACAAGCCGGTCGGACAAATGTCCGCAGGAGAAGTCAAACGTATCCTGATCGGTCGCGCGCTGGTACATCAGCCGCAAATTCTTTTGCTCGATGAGCCAACCAACGCGCTTGACCTGGCAGCGCAGTGGGAACTGCGACACACCTTGCGCAGACTGGCGCAGCAAGGGACCGGCATTCTTCTGATTACGCATCATCTTTCGGACATTCTGCCGGAAATCGATCGGGTGGTCATGATGAAGCATGGACGCATCGTTGCCGATGGCCCCAAGACGGAACTGCTGACCGCGCCCCGCTTGCGGGAACTGTTTGGGGTGGACGTGGAACTGGCGGAGCGTAATGGCTTTTACCATGCTTGGTGAGCGTCCAGCGAAAGGAGTCAAAGCTGCAATGGCACCAGATGTTCCTCGACACGCGCCGGCCCCAGCACCGCAGTCTCCGGCAACACACCGCGCGCCATGGCAATTTCATCGCAGGCATTGATGCGTGGGCAGTTGGCGCAGTCCTTGTAGATTTTGTCCGGTAGCGCAGTGCGCTCTGCCTGCGCAAATCCAAAGTTTTGGAAGAAGTCCGGAATGCGCGTGAACAGACACACGCAGCCCACACTATGGCTTTCTGCCTCTGCCAGCAGCGCCTCGACAAGATGTCCGCCCGCGCCTTGTTTCTGCGCTGCCGGGGTCACGGCAATGGAGCGAATCTCGGCGAGGTGCGGACCGTAGAGATGCAGCGCTCCGCAGCCGAGAAACTCTCCGTCGTCTGTCTCTGCGACGGTGAAGTCGCGCACATTCTCGTAGATTTCTGGAAAGCTGCGCGGCAGCAGGGTGCCGTCATAGGACAGACTGCGGATCAGGCCGTGGATGGCGTTCGCATCGGGCAAGCGCGCCTTACGCACTCGCATGATGCGCCTCCCGCGTTTCTTTCTCGGCGGCCTTTTCTTTTGACATTTCGGCTTTCTGCGAAGCCTCACGCAATTCCGCCAGAGCCAAGTCCGCATGCACGCGAGTCCGTGCAGTCCCGCCAGGAACATCGTGGCAATCGAGCGTGGCTTCAAGCGTGATGGCAGCAAAAAAATCTTCCTCGAATGCTGGGCTGAGTTTGCGCAACTCCTCCAGCGTCAGTCCATCCAACTCACAACCTTTGTCGAGACACTGGCGCACAGCATTGCCGATGATTTCATGCGCTGTGCGAAAGGCGACGCCCTTGTGGACGAGATACGTTGCCGCCGCCATGGCGTTCAGGAAACCAGTGCCGCAAGCTGCGCGCATTTTGTCCGTGCGCAAGTGCAGCGCCTGCGTAAAGCGGCCCAGCAGAGACAGCAGCGCGTGCATTTCTTCCGTGGCCGAAAATAATGCCTCCTGCGTCTCCTGCATGTCCTTGTTGTAGGCGAGCGGCAGGCCTTTCAGTTGCAGTTCGACCGTATGGGAGGCTGCGATGATGCGGCCCGACTTTGCGCGAGCCAACTCTGTGAGGTCGGGGTTTTTCTTCTGCGGCATGGCGCTCGATCCGGTCGAGAATGCTTCGGGCAAATCGACAAAGCCGAACTCCGCCGTTGCGTAGAGTGTGATTTCCTCGGCGAAGCGGCTGACGTGTAGAGCAATTTGCGCCATCGCTTGCAAAAACTCCAACACAAAATCGCGGTCGCTGGTTGCGTCCATACTGTTGGCCGTGGGCGCGTCGAAATCCAACTCCTGCGCGATCAGAGCGCGGTCGATAGGCAATGTCGCTCCTGCCACGGCACCCGATCCGAGCGGACAGAAATTGGCCCGCTTTGCGCAGTCTTCAAGACGCGTGATGTCTCGTTGCAGCATGGAAACGTAGGCCAGCAGCCAATGCGCGACCAGCACCGGTTCCGCGCGCTGGAGATGCGTATAGGCTGGCATTGCAGCGTCTCCTGCATCGCGCGCCTGCACAATCAAAGCCCGTATCCACAGATGTAGATCGGCCTGTAGTGTTGCGACAGCATCGCGCACGTAGAGGCGCAGGTCCGTCGCGATCTGCTCGTTGCGGCTGCGCCCGGTATGCAGCTTCAACGCGGTATTGCCAATGCGCATCTTCAGTTCCAGTTCGACGAAATGATGGATGTCTTCTGCATCTGGATGGTTTGCCATGGGATGACTGCGGGCAGCCCCACGAAAAAGATCGGGAGGCTCCGCTGCTTCAAAATGCGCGAGGATATTTTCGAGTCCGCAGCGAATCGATGCCATTTCGTCGGAGGTCAACAC
>JAJYGR010000160.1 GCA_021790655.1 Acidobacteriota bacterium
CCAAGCTGATTCGTCTGGGCCAGATCGACGACGCCCTGCTGCGCGATGCTCGCTTCGTCGTCGGCATTAAAATGCACACCGGCCAAATGACCATGGATCAGGCGGTAGACTTCTTCAACAAAGAGGGCTACCAGACACGCGCCAACGGGCTGGTGGAAACGAAACGCGGCACCAGCGATCCCACTTACCTTTACTACACGCTCGGCAAGCTCATGATTCTGAATCTACGTCACGATCTCCAGCAAAAAGAAGGCGCGGCATTTTCACTGGAGAAGTTTCATGATGAATTTCTCCATCAGGGTGGCGTCCCGTTACCGATTGTCCGACGCGCATTGCTCCAGAACAATTCGCCTGTTCTTTAGCTTTTCCCGCGCCTTACTGCCTACCCAATACAACAATGGGATGGCGCTTGCCATCCCATTGTTGTTGTCGGAAACAGTCATAGATTGCATATACTTGCCAGTGGTCTAATAGGCCTTCAACGTTAGTTCCAATTGCTCGCGTACGTCTGGCTCGACGCGCAAGCAACATTAAAAATCCGGAGAAAGCAATTCAATATGGCCAAAATCAAGATTCGCAAAGCAGTTTTCCCCGCAGCGGGGCTGGGTACGCGTTTTTTGCCCGCCACCAAAGCGATCCCAAAAGAAATGCTCCCCGTCGTAGATAAGCCGATCATCCAATATGGCGTCGAAGAGGCAATCGCAGCAGGCTGCGACCAGATCATCATCGTTACCGGGCGCGGCAAAACCGTGATTGAGGACCATTTCGATATCAGCGTCGAGCTGGAGAAGCAGTTGGAATCGCGCGGCAAAACGGACCTGCTCTCCATGGCGCGGCACATCTCGAACCTTGGCCGCGTGGCCTACATCCGGCAGAAGGAAGCTATGGGACTGGGCCATGCAGTGCTGATGGCCCGCGACCTTGTCGGGGATGAACCATTCGCTGTGGTGCTTCCCGACGACGTGATCGATGCGAAGACGCCTTGCCTGAAGCAAATGATTGGCGTCTTTAACGACGTACAGTCCTCAATTCTCGCCACCCAGGTTGTCGAAGGCCCGGCGATCTCTTCCTATGGCGTCATCGATGGCAAGCCATGCGCCAAAAATTCACGCGTGCTGGAAGTAAAACATCTGGTGGAAAAACCCAAGCCAGCGGACGCGCCTTCTAAAAATGCAATCATTGGACGCTATATTCTTACGCCGCGCATTTTTGAGTTTCTGGAGAAAACCCCTCTCGGCGCTGGTGGCGAGTTGCAACTGACCGACGCAATCCGTAGCCTGCTGAAGCATGAAAATGTCTACGGCTACAAATTCGAAGGCAAGCGCTACGATGCTGGCGATAAGCTCGGCTTTCTCAAGGCGACGGTGGAGTTCGCCCTTAAGCGGGATGACCTGGGAGAAGAATTTCGCAGTTGGCTGCAAGGTCTGCCCGCCTTGAAGCGCTGACCGTCAAGATGAACCTTATTGATCCAGCCTCAAGCATTGCATCGGTGCCCCATCCTCGCCGCGTTGTTTGCGGCCAGGGTGGGGAAAGTGGTTCATTCCAATACGGCCGGATCGATAACAGGATGGTCCTTAAAATGCCAATTTCTTCGTTACATAGGCCAGTTTCACTTTGCTGTCGTTCACTTTGTATAGACCAAACTGACGGCTTCCTGCTTCATCGATTTCAAACATCAGCTCCGCTTGATGATTGGCGGCCGCATCCACGGCATCCACCAGTTGCACGCTGGGGTGGGTGGCAAGTTGCGTCGCATCTGTCTCCGCCTGCGAAATGAGCTGAGGCGCTCCGTAAATGTCCTGCTGCGTAATCACGGTAACGTAGTGCTTCGGCGTAACTTGCGGGGCAGTCTCGCCGCTCCACACACAGGTCGGCGTGGCCTGGCTCGGATTTTTTTCGTACGCCAGCGCAAAACAACGAAAATCAACTGGAACAAGTTGCGGAGTTGAGTTTGCTGGCGCGGTTGGCTGTTTCGCAACTTGCGCAGCGGGCTTCGGCTTAGGCCGCCTTACAAGGTGGGGAGTTGTGTCCTTGGGCTGATCGCTCGCAGCGGCCTGCGCGGTAATGCCAGCATCGGTAGCCAGCTTCGGCTGCAAAGCCTGTTGCAGGATTTTTTCTGCAATCGCCTGCACTTTTTGCTCCATCGCTTCCTTTTTCGTTGGATCGCTCCATGCATACGCCAGGGGATGGACGTCGCGGGTCACTGCATCGGAAATCGCAATCATCTGATGGCGAGCGATCGGTGTGGTCTGTGTGAAGTCCGCCAGACTCTTCTGCGGCGGTTTTCCGTAGGCCATAATGGGCCGGTTTGGATCTGGCGGCGGGGTCTTCGGCGCGTCCGGAGATGGCCGCCGGTGCAGGACCGGCAGCGGTGGGGTGTCCGGCGTGCCAGCAGAGATGCTGGCCCCAAAATGCGGACGGTCGGAATCGCTTGCAGCGACGAGAGCGTATGGGTTCTTGGCGTGCAATGGCTCCCACGTGCCAGAACCAAACCAATTGCCGCGCAGCTTGCCCGCCGCGTTCAGGTCATAGTCACCTTGCGGAACGCCGCTCTTCTCCAACACATATTGCGTGCCGTTTTCAACCGCCAGCGGCACCGGCTCCGCCAAATAATCGCCGCCATCCATGTAGCGGTCGTCCGTGTACACAGTCACGGGAATCAGCAGAGAACTAGTTGGCTTTTCCGCGGGGCCGGTCCACTCCAGCACTGCAATCGACCGCAGCACGAGGTCGAGCGGGGTCTTCTTCTTTGGAGTTGTTTGGGTCTGCACGCTATCGATCATCTGCGCGGAAAGCAAGGGGGCCATCCCCAAAAACAGCGCGCATGTGATTCCAAAAGCAATCCACGGCATTTTTTTATGCGACAAGACGACACTCCTCAATTTGCGGAATAATCGAAGTATGCTTGTGGCTAAGCTGCTCAGTCGCAACTCCATTTTCTTCATGCAAGGACCATTCCATGGAAGTCCATCAAAAAGTAGCAAATTTTACTCTTCAAGACCAAGATGACCAGACGGTCCACTTGACGGACTTTGCTGGCAAACCTGTCGTGCTCTTTTTCTACCCTAAAGCCGACACCCCAGGTTGCACCATAGAGGCCTGCGGCTTTCGCGATACATTCACCAAACTGCAAAAGGCCGGGGCCGTCGTGCTCGGCATCTCCCGCGATACTCCGAAGGCGCAAAAAAAGTTTCAGGAAAAATATAGCCTGCCCTATACGCTGTTGGCCGATGTGGACGAAAAAGTCTGCAATCAGTTTGACGTGCTTCGCGAGAAAAATATGTACGGCAAAAAAGTCATTGGTATTGAACGTACTACTTTTCTCATCGGCCCCGATCAGCGGCTGCTCAAAGTCTTCCCGAAGGTAAAACCCGAAGGCCACGCCGAGGAGGTGCTGGAAGCGATCCGTGACCACGCCAAGAAGCCAAGTTGAGGAGCATCCAGCGCCTCTGCCACGCAGTTTCTTCGATGCGCCTCCAGAGCTGGTCGCGCGCGCGTTGCTGGGAAAAATTCTGCTGCGCCAATCCAATAAGATGCGGCTGGCGGCCCGCATCGTTGAAACGGAGGCATATCTCGGCGAGCACGATCCAGCGGCCCATGCGGCCAGCGGGCGCACGGCGCGCAATGCTGTCCTCTATGGCCCGCCGGGCCACGCTTATATCTACAGCATTTATGGCCTGCATTATTGCCTGAACGTAAGCTGCCTGCCGGCAGGTGTTCCCGGTTGCGTGCTGCTGCGCGCGCTGGAACCGCTGGAGGGTCTTCGTCAAATGCGGCAGAATCGTGGGCTGGATGCGGAGGTGGCCCCGAGTCTGTTGGCCTCCGGTCCGGGTAAATTATGTCAGGCGCTAGGTATCACTCGCGCAGCAGACAACGGGCAGGATTTGACCAGTGCCGACAGTCCGTTGAGCCTGTATGAGGACGACTTTCGCTGCGGAGAAATTCGCGCAACGCCCCGCATCGGCATTCGCAAAGCTGCGGAGCTTCCTTTACGGTTTTTTCTCGCAGGCCATGGCTGCGTCTCAGCGCGTGGGCGGTAGCAGGATATTGTCGATCAGCCGCGTGCCGCCGACATGCGCGGCCACAGCCAGTAGTGCTCCGTTTGCAGTATCTTCGAGCGGCAGTAATGTATCGGGATCGACCACTGCAACATAATCCACGCGCAACGCAGGCTCCTGTTGCAGGCAGGCGCGCATGGTGAGCAGCAGCGTTTCCGCGCGATGCTCTCCATGCTTCGCCAATGCTTCAGTGGCCAGTAGAGCGCGAGAAAGCGTCAACGCCTGACGTCGTTCCTCCACCGAAAGATAGCCATTGCGCGAGCTCAATGCCAGCCCATCCCGCTCGCGCACGATGGGACAGATCGCGATTTCTACCGGCAGATTGAGGTCGCGCACCATCTGCCGCAACACCGCAACCTGCGCCGCATCCTTCTGTCCGAAGAATGCACAGTCCGGCTGCACGATATGAAACAACTTGGCGACCACCGTAGCCACACCGCGAAAGTGGCCGGGTCGCGAAGCTCCGTCGAGCCGGTCGCTGATTCCAGCCACCTCGACAAACGTAGACGCGCCCGGCGGGTACATGATCTCCGCTGTCGGCGTAAATACCAGATCGACGCCCTCGGCTTCCAGCATCCGGCAATCTTGCTCCAGCGTGCGCGGATAGCGGTTGAAATCCTCATTCGGGCCAAACTGAGTGGGGTTGACGAAGATGGACGCGACGACAATATCGCAACGCGAACGCGCAGCCCGCAATAAGGAGCGATGCCCTTCATGCAGCGCGCCCATGGTGGGCACAAAGCCGACACTGCGACCGCTTGCAGCGCCGTTGCGGGCCCGCAGCGCGCGCACTGCCGCTCTGATTTCTGGAATGCTGGAAACAATTTGCATGCGTAGGTGATCTATGCCTTTTATTTAGGCCTTGCGCGGCTGGCGGGTACCAGTTCTCTCAAAGCTGGCCCTCTCAAAGCGGCCGCGTGTTTCCGCAGACAGATGATAGCTTTCCGCATCGTCGGGAAAGCTTCCTGACTCTACATCTTTGCGATAGCTTTCCACCGCGTTGCGTATTAGTGTGGCTGCGTCGGCGTACCGGCGGACAAACTTTGCCGCCGGAGCAAAGGTCATATTCAGCAAGTCATGCAACACCAGGATTTGCCCATCGCATTCCGGTCCAGCGCCAATGCCAATCGTCGGAATGGTCAGCTCCGCCGTAATGCGCGCAGCCACCTCGCGCGGCACGCCTTCCAGCACCATCAGCACGGCCCCCGCGGCCTGGAGCGCCAGCGCGTCCTCCGTCAGTTGTTCGGCGGCAGGCACGGATTTGCCCTGCACGCGGTATCCGCCCATGCGATGCACCGACTGCGGGGTCAGGCCGATATGCCCAATCACGGGGATCTCCGCGTCGGTCAACCGCTCGACCAGTTCGACGCGATTGCGTCCGCCTTCCACCTTCACAGCCTCTGCGCCAGCCTCCTGCACAAAGCGCAGCGCGTTTCGCACGCCTTCGGCAATGCTGACGTGGTAGGACGCATACGGCATGTCCGCTGCCAGCAGCGCGCGGCGCACGCCCCGCCGAACAGCGCGGGTAAACAGCACCATCTCCTCCATGGTGACGGCCAGCGTGCTGTCATACCCCAGCATCACCATGCCCAGCGAGTCGCCGACCAGCACCAGATCGACGCTGGCCTCGTCCACCAGCCGCGCCATGGCGTAGTCGTAAGCGGTCAGCGCGGAAATCGGCGCGCGATTGCGCTTCTTTTCCTGCAATGTGGGAATGGTGACTTTGAGAGAAGTGGAGGACGGTACAGAATGCGAGGCAGCATCGACGCTGCGCGGTTCGGTCAAGCTCATGGAAGGTCTCCAGTGCAGTTCCCTGTGGGCCAATGTTGGATTGCCAACATTCCGGCCATCTGCGGGATACCGCCTGCAACGAGAATCAGCATACGCCCATAAAGGCACACCTTACAAATTTAGGTATTGGGAGTGGGCAAAGTGCCCAGATGCCCCGAGCACTTTTGCGGCTAATCTGGGAAACAGAGATATCCTGTAGCGAGGGAACAAGACTTTCTCAAAATCTCACCATACAAAACACGGGTAGATACCAGGGGCCTCAGACAAAGTGTAGTGTGACCTGGTGATACCTCGGGGTAATTTTTCCAGAAGTTTACACCTAAAAGCGCAGCAGATACGTCAGCTTCAGGTAGATGGTCTTGCTGTCGTTCATCAGCGAGGAGTAGGTCGTCGGCAGAATGGGATCGTTTGTATTGCAGAGACCGCTTGCATCTCTGGTGCAGAGTGCGCGATTGAGATTGGCAAAGTTTCCAATGTAACCAAAGTAGACTGCCGTGCCAGGATGCGGCAGATAAGTAAACAACGCATCCGCGAAAAGGGTCTTTGAGTTGGGCAGGCTGGTGTAACGAGAATCTGGCAGGGTAGAGATGTACTGTCCGATCAGGTTGAATGAAACCGCCTTGGTAACTTGATAGTTCCATCGCGAAATGAATTCATGGTTGTCATATACGACATTGCCATTGGTCAGATTTGTGAAGTGCGTATACACGTAACTGTTTTGCAGGTCGACAGAGTGGAGCGGCTTTAACTCCAGATTGAGATTTGGCGAAGTCACATTTACGGGATCGGGGCCAGTGTTTTTCGGTGGCGAGTAGTTGATGACTGTGCCTTTATAAACCCCGCCACCGACAGCAATATACGGTTGGGGGGAACTATAGAAATTTACGCCGCTGGTATGGCTGTGGTATTCCACATCGTGGGTCAGGATGGGATAGTCCACTGGACGAAGGCGGTCCTGGCCGAGATCGACATTGGCCGAGACGGAGGTGCGATATTTGAACGTCGCGCTGTAAGTTGGATTGATGTAAAAGTCGAGGGGAACTCCTGTGTGGTCCCAAATGCGTTCGCTGTAAATACTGGGGCCGTTGGAAAGCACAAATCCACTTTTTGGGCGAAACGTGTAGCTGTAATATCCATTGGGTTCACGGACATCCGGACGACGAAAAAATCCCGTGTCCGTTACATAGCCGGCAGAAGTGTCGTTGTAAGATACCCACCAGTTTTTATGCAAGTCGGAGTAATTGAGCTGCTGTGAATAGACCTGTCCACTGCACGTCAAGGTAAACAGTTCGCATTCTTGTTCCCCTGACGTATTATTGCTGATATTTTGCGTTGCAGATGAGATGGCCTGCCCGGTCAGCGTCCACCGGTTTTTGATCCGCGCGCGATAATCCAATCCGCCTGAACGGTTGAAGGAACCCAGATACTCTCGGTCGGCATAGATGATGCCCACATTCGACAGCGATCCAATATCACGGTTGACGCGACCCACATAAAAGTGCGCGCGCGTACCGTACTCAGGATTGCCGGGCGGGACTGCCTGGCCCGGGCTGCGATCGTCCACGCCCAGGATGCCGAGAGCCCAAGGCCCCAGTTTTCCCGTGAGCCGTGCCCCGTACTGCGGCAACACAATGTTGTCTGTGTAATACAGGCTGATCGGAGTCATGAAGTAGCTGCTGTTTTCAATAAAGAACGGGCGCACTTCAGGAAAGTATGGAGGAAAGCGCTGGTTCGGCGTGGCCGGATTGTCGATGCCAACCTGGCTGAAATCCGGGTTGATTGTCGTGTCGAGAATCAGACTGTTGCGCAGGATGAACTTTGCATCCAGTCCCGCATAGCCCTGGAGATGCTTGTCCTGAAAATACGGATTGACCGGATTGACGGTATTCAACACACGGAGGTTATGTGCCAGAGCATACGGCTCGAATTGCCAGTTCTGGCCATGCTCCACGTTCATAAAACCATCGACCGCAATGTCCTGAGTGAGACGTCCAGCGACATCATGCCGATTCTGCGGCCAAAAGACATATTCATTGGCGTGCGAAATGTTGCGTTCCAGGATGATGCCCCACGTGCGCATCTGGTCAGGGGCCGCTTTCGCAAAATACATGCTCGCAAAGGGAATCCGGATCAGCACCACGTAACCGTATGGCGTACGCTTGCCCCAGGTGTCCCAGACCGTGTCGAAGGAATAGTCGGAGCCATTTTGCTCGCTGTAGAGCGCGTCTGCCTGAATGCCCAGCGCATTTGTTTTGAAGACAAATGCGCGACGCTGATCGTGAAATGTATCCAGCATGACTTCAACAAAATCATCGTCTCCCAACGAATCCCGCGCCAGCATGTGGGCGCGGACCAGGCCGGGAGTTTTGTCGTGACAGACAAAGGCAGCGTAGAAATAATTGTGCGTATATCCCAGATAGGCGGTTGTGGGTTCTGATGGCTGGGCCCCATCTTCGGGATATCGCTGGATGAAATTGCTGACTTGGAACATCTCGCGCGCGGGTTTCGAGCGAATGGGCAATGCTAGAAAATCGCTGAGCTTCGGTGCACCGTCAAGTCTCGGAATCATGATGTGCGCCGGACTCAAATGGCGCGCTGGAGTCAAAGAAGTTGCCAGAGGAGTGGGCGCGGACGGCAAATTCGTGTCGGACACTACATTCAACTTCGGTATAGCGCTGCGGTCGGCGGCAAGCGCAAAAAATTGGCTGCCCGGCAAAATACAAACGATTGCCATGAGCAGAAATCTGAGATGGCCTGAACGCATCCGGCGGATGAAGTGGTCCTTTCCTATGACATATGCGTGCCTAAATTTAGTTTAAGGGAATATGGATGCCTTCGTATGATTGAGAGGACAATTCTAAAACAGCTGGTTCTGCTTGCGTGGCTGTTCCAGGCCGAAGTGCTGGTAGGCGAACTTGGTGGCGACGCGTCCACGAGGTGTGCGGTCGAGGAACCCGATCTGGATGAGAAACGGCTCATAGACTTCTTCCAGCGCATCTTCTTCTTCCGCCAGCGCGGCGGCCAGCGTGTTCAGGCCGACGGGGCCGCCGTCATATTTGTCGATGATGGTGCGCAGCAGACGTCGGTCCATCTCGTCGAATCCATGCGCGTCCACGCACAGCATATCGAGCGCCGCCATCGCGGTGGGACGGTCGATGTGGCCGCTGCCGCGCACCTGGGCGTAGTCGCGCACGCGCCGCAACAGGCGGTTGGCAATGCGCGGAGTACCGCGGCAGCGCATGGCAATCTCCGCCGCGCCATCTTCATCGATCGGCACCTGAAGTACTTCCGCGGAGCGATGCACGATGATGCGCAGCTCTTCTTCGGTATAAAACTCCAGTCGCAGCAGAATGCCAAAACGCGCCAGCAGCGGAGAGGCCAGCAGTCCAGGACGTGTGGTTGCGGAGATAAAAGTGAACGGATGCAGGTCCATGACATGCGTGCGCGCCGCCGGTCCCTGCCCGATGATGATGTCCAGCTTGTAGTCTTCCAGCGCCGTGTACATCTTCTCCTGCAAGCCAGCCTGCAGGCGATGGATCTCATCGAGAAACAGCACTTGACGTTGCTTCAGGTTGGTCAGGATCGCGGTCAGGTCGCCCTGAATCTGAATGGCAGGCCCGGAGGTCTGCTGGAAGCCGACGCCCAGTTCATTGGCGATAATGTTGGCCAGCGTCGTCTTGCCCAGTCCGGGCGGTCCGGACAGCAAAACATGGTCGAGCGCCTCGCCGCGATTGCGCGCAGCTTCGAGCGCAATGGACAATTGCTCCTTCGCTTTGCGCTGGCCAATGAACTCGTTAAGCCGCTGCGGGCGCAGCTTCAGTTCGACAGCGAGGTCGTCCTCGACCGGCTCGGCAGAGACCTGCCGCGGCAGGCGACTGGATGGGACATTAGACTCCATGCAAGCGGATGGTATCGTGAGCGGCGATTCGACGCAACGTCGGTGGCTTGGTTTAGTTCGCTCTATTCCTGAGCTGCTGGACGTAAAGTGTTCCATCAAACGGCGGCAACCAAGTCCTGTAAGGCACCGGAGGATATTTTGACTGGACATAACACCATGGAGGAAGGGGATACTGGGGATTTTTGAACCAGGGGAAGAAGATGAAGTATTTTGGAATGATGATTGGCGCAAATTTTGTAAATCCATCCATGCATTTTTTGGGGATCAAGTCGGAAGTCATGGGGGCATACGCTCCGGCAGGTACTTGTATCCGTGGCTCATTGATATGTCCGCCGTGTTGAATCTGTATCCATCCATCGGATGGGAAGCCTCCCTGGATGGATATCCTTGGCACACCGGAACTTTCAACCATCTCGATTGCACGCGCCTGAGCACGGGATTCTGCAAAAAAATCATGCGTGCCTGCGATGGAATAGACTGCGAATACCGTGAGCGCGACCAGGCTGACTGTCGGCAGTTTCGTCCTAACTTGTTCCTGGTATAGCCTGAGCAGAAAGATGATCGCGACAGGAGTCAGTCCCACTAGATATCTATCCTGGATTTGGTCGAAAGCCCCTCGCGGCGCCAATAACAAGAGGTAGCTCAGTGAAAATGGAACCAGAATCCATACAAGGCTATTCCACGACATCGCATGCCTGTCAGGGTTGATTGGCCGGTCCTTTTTTAGGCTCGCTATATGCGCCGCCACAATCAGTCCGGATGCAATCACTATTAGAGAAATAGCAAGCCTAATCCACAGAGACATTGCGATAGGCGTACCGAACATGCCTGGTACCAAGCTGCTTTGTTCTGCTAGTAGAAACATGAGCCAGGGCATTATCCAAGTGTCGATTCTTCCCTCTGTATATGCGATGCCCGCGAGCAAAGCCAATAAGACCATTCCGGCGGCAACCTGGAGCCAGGCCTTCTTGCTCATCTGGCTTGCTGTTGGCAGCCACGCCGCGGAAACAGGAAAAATAACGAGTAGAAAACAAAAAAATACTTTTATGAACTGCGCGCCTAAGTGGGCCAGTATCAAAAAGTGAATGGGCGCCCAAATAATATGTTCGGGCACAGAATATGGCTGATTGTTGAACCAATGCAGGCAAGCCAACACCCCGATCAAGCTGCATGCAAACAGCAGGGTCCCTGCGATCTTCATGCCGCGGCGTTCGCGCAGCAACCATGCCGTCGATGGCACCATGACAAGTGCGCCAAGCCACGCGATCTGGCGCACCGTACCGCCAGCCACATTGACTGCCATTGCAGAACCAAGCCACAAGAGGGCGCTCCTGTCGCTCGTTGCCGCAACTGCCCGCTGACACATGTAGATGCAGATAAGAATGGCCAGCAATCCGGGGACATCCGTCATATAACTTGAGGCGGAAGGGAGAAAAATTGGCGAGAGAGTGAGTGCCAGTGTACCGAACACCGCATTCTGGGAATTGATTCCAAACCGCCGCAATATCTGATGAAAGACATACACAGTTGCTATGTCTATCGGCAGCATCGATAACCGCATGGTGGTAAATGAGAAGCCAAAAATCTTGATAAACAGGGCACCCCAGGGAACAAGCCACCCCAGCATCGCCGTGGCCCATCCGTTGTAAAAGAAGTGTCCCGTACGCGCAAAATCCAGCGCTGTCTTGTCGTAGGAAAATTCATCGCTGTAGGGCATATTTGCAACTGGATTAGTTATCAGTACACAAGCTGCGACAAGCAAAGCGCATAGCAGCGCATTACCTTTTGAATTGGTGCGCTCGTCCTGTGCGAGTGGTTCGCGTGTGGCTGTCTGCGCCTCGGCAGTACTAGTCGCTTCATTCATGCATTTCTCCGCCAAAGAGAATCAGGTACCTTTCACTGATCGAGCCATGTTGCGACCCATGCGGACACTTTCCGCAATTCCTCTATCCTCGGGATAGTAGAAGCAGGTATCGGCAATCTGAAGTCCATGGATCGGTGTCTGAATGGGTGGAATTTTGGCAGCGAATCCTGTTTCACAAACAGGCTGTCCGTTCTTCAGGCGCGTCACCTTAACGTCGACGATGTCGTCGCGCGTCAACGCCGGATTGATCCGCTGAAGACAAGAGAACGCATCCTGTTGCAGCCTGTCATCCGACCATGCGAACTTGGCGTTCGTTACCGGCATGTAATACGGAACATAAACGATGCTTTTGTCGCCAACTCTTCTCAGATTGGTGAACTCAATGACTCCGGGTATTTCAATGTCATTCTCTGAGATGTTTACCCAGAAATACGGACTGACCGACCGTTTCAATTTCAATATGACACAGATCACGCCTATGTTGTGGATGGCTTCGTAACGGGCCTTCCAGTCGGACGGCAAATCTGGAATCATGCCGGAGATCAGTGGCGTCGGAACGGTAGAAATGACCGCATCGGCGGGAAAGAACTTTGCAAGCGCGTTGATGCCCGTCACTCGGCCATTCTCTACAGCTACGCGCTGTACTGGCGCACCCAGATGCAAACGCCCACCACGTTGCTCAATTGCATTCATCAATGCGTCAACCAGAGTTTTGGAACCACCTTCGATATACCCAAGCTCCTCCTGCATAAGGTTTTTCCGCGATTTTCCAATTCTCCGGATTCGAGCCCATATCCAGGCGGCGGATATGTTGTCGACGTATTCGTAATACTTGTACATCAGTAGCGGGCGCCAGAATCGGTCGTAGTTATCTTTCCCGCAATAGCGAATGATCCAATCGTTGGCCGATTCGTGTTCCAATCCTGGCCAGGAATGTTTTTGCATGCAAATAAACAGAAACAAGCCATACCGTAATTTGTTGATCAGGCTGACGCCTGGAAGTCTAAGCAGAGAAATCGGATCGCCCCAGTGATGCAACCTTTCTTGATTGAAGAAGCCCATGCTGGTTGGCACCCAGTGCATCTTGTCCGCGATGCCAAGCTCGGCCATCAGCTTAAATG
The DNA here is from genome assembly GCA_021790655.1 of Acidobacteriota bacterium. Taxonomy (GTDB): domain Bacteria; phylum Acidobacteriota; class Terriglobia; order Terriglobales; family Acidobacteriaceae; genus JAKAAZ01. The sequence continues at coordinate 12,733 of JAJYGR010000160.1, forward strand.
TTGGATGGTCTGAATGGCAGACGAAGTGGTAAAAGCGTTCTATGGATATACCGCCGAAATCGAAGTGTCCGGCCATCCCTCCAGCCTCAGGAGATGCTTCGAAAACATCCACCTCGTGCCCATCCAGCAGGGACTGATATGCGGCTGCCAATCCCATAACACCCGCACCGATTACGATGATCCGAGACATGGACTCTCTTTCTCAGCACGATATTCGCTGAGTCTAAACTTGTCGGGGAAGTACAGTCTAACAGGCCATTGTTCGCTAAGTGGAAATGACCGGCAACGATAGTATCGATATACAGTCCGGATTCGACGGCGAAAGCACTACTCTTCAGCACTCTAGTAAACTCAGCGACAGCCTATGCGTTTGTCAAAAATCGAGTATCGCAGGCCGCAGATGCTGGCCACTTTGCTGCTGCTGCTTTTTGCCGCGCAGTGTCTCTGGGTAATAGGTCGGCAGCACCTATCTGAAGTCGATTATCAATATGCCCGCTGTGGGCGCGAACTCTGGGAGAAACCCTCACCGCTGGCGGGATATCTGACTTCCTGCGGAAATCTAGCCGACGGAACGTTTGCCTACCGTGCCGCGGGCCTGCCACTTACGCTGGAACGTATCCTTGTGGGGCAGCCCAGCAGCGCTTCTCCATGGGAGATGCGACATCTGGTCCGCAACGTTTTGCTGCTCCTGCGGCTGCCATTCATCTTCTTCGGGATCTGGCTGGGCGGCGGGCTGTGGTGGGTGTCGAGGCGGCTTTACGGCAATGAAGGCGGATTTGTCGCGCTGGCCCTCTATTGTTTTTCACCCGCGATGGTCCGCGCCTGCGTATACCCGAACAACGAAATTCTCGCCTCCTGGGGAATGTACGGCATTCTCTACACGTCGATTGGGCTGGCCCATGCTATGCAGGGGCCGACAAAGAAATGGCGTCCGAGAATGGTCCTGCTGGCGACGGCACTCGGTTTGACCGCCATGGCGCATGTGGCGGCGGCCATCTGGGGACTGCTGCTGGCTTTGGCATTCATGTTGTATCTGGCAGAGAAAAGACGCCCACAGGTGCTGCCCGTGCTGGCCCTCGCGGGTGTCGGAGGATTTTTCATCCTCCTGGCGTCCTATACGTTCAATCTGGATGCCTTTAGCTACATCTTTCAAAGCGCCGATGCGTTGATGTGGATTTCCTGGGCAGGCTCCCAGCATATGTTTGCGGATGTGTCGAATGCGGGCATGACGATAGCGGCTGTCAGTGCTCTGGTGCTCTATGTTTTTCATCGTCGCTCGCGTTATTTTGGCAACACCACTCCGCTGATGGTCGCCGCTTTGCTGTTTTGCCTGGAAACTACAGAGGTGCGTACTGAGCCGTGGATATGGGCGCTGCCTTTTCTGCTGACGTTTATCGGCGGCGTGTTTGCCGATGTGCTGGAGTCCCGCCAGCGCCGACTGTTTCTGTGGATGACGGGCGCCATTCTGGCGACGCAGGCAGTCCTGAGCGCGGTCAGTTTGCCGCTGCTGGTGCGGTAAACGAAAGCTTGACCCGCCCCGCTTTGAGTAACATTTGCAGGATCAATCACTTCCAGCGCGGTTTTCAGACGATTTAC
>JAJYGR010000303.1 GCA_021790655.1 Acidobacteriota bacterium
CAAATACTTCATTGCTTCGTTCCTTTCTTTTGTCTTCAAAACTCACCAACCAAAATCGAGGTGAGGCAAGTCGTAGCGAATTTGCGCAAGGTAATATCGCTCGAACGCCAGCTTCAGATATCGCGCCCATTTGCCTTTCTTGGTGATGACTCTGTTCCTGGGAGGCAGAAACGGATCCGCCGCAAGATAGAATGCCGTGTCGCCCGCATCGGCGATGCAGGTGGAAGGAATCGACAAGCCATCCACCTTGATTCCACCTCGGAACTCTGCGGCGATGTTGCGAGCCGCGGCGCGGGCCATGAGTTCAGTCATGTGTCCAGTTTTGGGCACAGCAACTGGAACAGGGGTCTGCCGTGGCGGCGGAATCGCCACAGCCACTCCTGCCGCATAAATATTCGGGAATTTCTCGCTCACCATCTGCGGGCTGATCGTGATAAATCCCTTCGGATTTGCCAAACCGCTTACCGAGCGCACAAAGGCGCTCCCGCGGAATGCAGGGATGACCAACGAAAAGTCGAAAAGATGCTCGCTTCCGTCATGGAGAACAATTCGGTCGGATTGTGCTTCTCTGATCTGCGCATTCACGACGGATTCGATACTGCGCACGGCAAATTCGTCTTGCACCATCCGAGGCGATGCGCCAATCCCATCGACTCCAAAATGGCCGAGATACGGCTCCGGCGTCAGAAACGTCAACGAGAACCGATGGCGCTTTTTCATGCGCTTAAGTGCGGTGTCAATCATCATGACCAGTTCATAGGCTGGCCCGATGCAGCTTGCGCAGGCTGCTGCCCCAATAACGATTCGTCCGGATTCCCGAGCCAGAACGCCCGACAACGCGTCTCTTGCTCGCACGGCCTCATCCACACTGAACGTTGAATGCGCGTAACCGGACTTTGGGCCGAGGCCCGGTACTGCGTCGTAATCTAGGTCAGCTCCACTTGCGATGAGCACGGCGTCGTACGGGAAGGTCTCGGTGCGTGTCGCGACTTCACATTTGCCGGGATCGAGCTGCTCGACTTCCGCATGCACGAATCGAATGCCTCTTCGCTTCAGAGGCTTCTCAATTCCGACCTGTAAAGAGGCGGGATCGCGCCATCCGAGAATAGCCCAGGGAAGGGACGGAAGGAATGTAAAGTCTCTTTCTTTGGAAATGACCGTGATCTCAGCCATCTGGCCTAGCTGCCTGCGCAGTTCATAGGCGGCATTGATGCCGCCAAAGGACCCACCAATAACGACGATTTGTTTGCGAGTGGCGTTCATTTTGATACCTCGGAAACGGCGACCGGGAGCCCGCGTGCACGCCATTCAGCAATCCCGTCGTCCATGCGAGCCGCGCGAAATCCCTTCGCCCGGAGTTGTTTCACCGCCTCGACCGCGAGCACACAGTAGGGGCCGCGGCAATAAGCCACGATCGGCTGGCGCCGGCGCAGCTTTGGGAAGTGTGATCTCAGTTCCTTGAGCGGCACCGACATTGCGAACGGAATATGGCCGGCACGGTACTCCTCTGCGGGGCGCACATCAATGAGGATGATTTCTCCCTTCTTGACGCGGTTCAACAATGTTTCCTTTTCAATTGCCTCCAGAGATTCCGGCGCCTCCCTGAACTCGCGAAGGATCGCATCGACCTCAGCCAGCCGCTTCTCTCCCAATGCCCTCAGTGTTTGAAAGAAGTCGCCCACCGCCGGATCAGCCAGGCGATACGTCACGAACAGGCCGTTCTTTTCACCTTCCACAAGGCGCGCACCATGCAGAACGCGGAGATGTTGCGAAGCGTTGGCTACGCTCAGACCCGCTTCATTGGCCAGGCCTTCGACGGTTCTCGGCCCCTGGCACAAAAGATCCAGCAGTTCGAGTCGCGCTGGGCTGGCCGCAGCTTTGCCCAATCGCGCAAGCTGTTCGTATAGGCTCTTCTTGGGGTCGCCTGTTGTACTCATAAACTATTCAATAGTATCCTTGAATAGTTTTGACGAAATTGTCAAGTAGAGAAAACCGAATGGATAAGCTGCCGCTGCTGAACCACCCGATTGACGAGCCAACGACGTTTACACCTGAAGGCTTGATCGACAGCGTGAGGCGCTCGCGTCGAATTCCTGACGGACGCGTGCCGCCCCTCTGCATTCTTGAGTTCGATGGCGATATCACCGATTGGCTGGTCAAGGAGGGAATTGCTCAGGCGTTTCCCGCATGGCCCTGCTTTCACACGACGATGTTTGCAATTGAGGTTGAAAGCACGATGTGCGGAATCATCCCGCGCACCATCGGTGGGCCCTATGCAGTCCTGATTGCCGAACAACTGGCGGCTGCAGGCGCGGAACTAATCATCGGTTTGACCTCTGCCGGCAGGGTTTCGCCAGAATTGCCGTTACCTTGCCTGGTAGCGATTACCGGCGCTATCCGTGACGAAGGCACGTCGCTGCATTACCTTGCTCCAGGCAAGGAGGTTGACTGTCCCGCGCCGCAGGTAGCAGCGCTCCTGGAGCGTGAACTCCCTGCGACTGGTTGGACTGTTCGCTCGGGGAAGGTTTGGACTACGGATGCACCTTATCGCGAAACGCAAGCGCAACTGCAGCACTGGGCCAACGAGGGCATACTTGCGGTCGAAATGCAGGCCGCATCCCTCTTTGCCTTCGGGAAGTCGCGAGGAGTCTCTGTTGCATCCATCGCGATGGTCAGCAATGCTGTGGACCACGATGGTGAGCAATTCAACACAGGCTCACTAAAGGATGGACTTCGAATCATCCAAGCATGTGTCCGCGCGTTCAAATCGTCGTGACCAACCTCGTCGCCTAACTTACCTGTGTACTCAGTCGAGAACTTGTGCAAGCTAATCAAATGGGAGTTCCCCCGGCTCTGCCGGGGTGGCAGTAGCAGTTTGACATTTACGGGAGTCCATCCAAGAAACTCCGAGAGGTGAGCCGCCAAGCACACTTCAAGGAGAGTCCCGGATGGAC
>JAJYGR010000346.1:0-5098 GCA_021790655.1 Acidobacteriota bacterium
CGATCAACGATGTATGGGACTACCACGCTGGCGGCGGAAACTTTATGGACCTGCATGTCTTCAATGCAGGGATGCGCGCGACCTATGGCTGGCCGGATTCTGTGGAAGAATATTCCCGTATTGCGCAGACCATGGCCTATGACGGAGAACGCGCCATGTTTGAAGCGTACACTCGCAATAAATACAACTCGACAGGCGTCGTGCAATGGATGCTAAACAATGCCTGGCCATCGATCATCTGGCATTTATATGACTACTATCTGCAAACTGGCGGAGGATACTTCGGCACAAAAAAGGCCTGCGAGCCGTTGCATGTGCAGTATTCCTACGACGACCACAGTATTTATGCCGTCAGCAGCCTTCGAGTTCCAGTAAGGACCCTCACTGTCCACGCGGAGGTGTACGACTATCAATTGCATCGCGTGTTCGACCAGACAAAAACCATTAACATCGCAGCCGATGGCTCGCAGCGCGCCATCGACATTCCCGCGAGTATTTTTCAGCCGGAAGACTCGATTCACTTCGTTCGATTGGAGTTAAAAAAACAATCTGGCGAAATTGTCAGCCGTAATTTTTACTGGGTCCCCTCGAAGCTTACGGAGTTTGATTGGCCACGGACCGACTACACACACACTCCGGCCAAGGTATTTGAGAACATGCAGGCCCTGCGCAGCCTGCCAAAAAGCCAGATCCACGGAACGCTCAACATGGCCGGTCGAGAGCTGCATGTGCATTTGGAAAACTCTTCTCACGCGCTTGCCTTCCAGATTGAGCTGGCTGCCCAGGGCCACGATGGCAAACCGGTCATTCCGCTGCTTTGGAGTGATGATTTCATCGAGTTGATGCCAGGCGAGCATCGTGATTTGACCGCAACATTGCCTGACGGCCAGGCAGCAGCTTCGCCAAACATCGTCGTTACGGGATGGAACATAAATCCGCTGGCCCTCAAAATAAAGACATCTCGAGAGTGAATGTACTGCGGGTTGGAGGCTTCAAGGCATTCCGCTCCTGCCAGCAGGCACGCTAAACGTTTCCCTGCTATCCCGTTCTGAAACAGTATTTCCATCCTGGGGTTGCTATTTCAGTTACCACTTGAACAAACCAACACATCAGCATGATTTCCTGTTGAAATGTAGGCAGACAAACAAAGGGTGGCTTACTGGAACGCATGTGTAGGGTTTGGCTGTAACTTCATTACCTGTAAGACTATTGTGTTGTGACGATTTCTATGGCGATGCCTGCGACCCACCCCGAACATTCGAGTTTGCCAGCCACCTTTCAGCCTGCGCAGATGGCAGGCGCTGTCGACGCTTTCATTCACGAGTTTTATTCCTCGCTGGATAGAAACCCTCGCTATGCGGCGGTCATTCGCGCGCTTTCCTCTGAGCAATATCGCCATCTGCGCCAAGCGCAAACTAAGCACCTGCAAGACCTTCTGAACCCACATCTGGATGAAGAGAAGTGGCGGCAATCCGCACAGCGTATCGGCCAGGAGCATTTTCAGAATCACATCCCTCCCGACTGGATCTCCGAAACATACAGGGTGTATGCCCAGCACCTCATCGCTCACGCTGAGACTTTGCCCATTAGCAAGGAAGAACGCTGGAGTATCTGCTCGCACTTCACATCTCGCCTTTTTCGCGATCTTTCCATGCAAATGGCTGCGTACGCACAGGAATTGCAATCCTCGCATCATTTACAGCAACTGCCCACGCAGCTCGATCGTCTTTTACTGACCGTTCCTTCCATTGAGGCGCTCTATCCTCGACTGGGGGACTTTCTTCTCAAAACGGTCGGCATCGATGGCGTCTGGCTGGGAAGTCCCACGGAGGATGGGGCAGTACATTGTCACTTTGTTGCGGGCAACCGGGTCGCAGAGTACCTCCAGGGCGATGTCATTTATCTCCATGACAATCCGAAAAGCCCTTTGTTCCGTAGCTGGGAAACAGGGAAACCGGAATTTATCGATGATTGGACGAACCCGGAACAATTAACCCTGGTGCCCTACTGGCGGGAGCGTGGCCTGCATTTCGGTTGGCGGTCCTCCTGCGCGATTCCAGTTACCGGCACCGCTGGACAGCGCGACATTCTTATCCTGTACAGCAAACAGATCAATTTCTTTGCAAAGAAAGAACTGCGCCAGCTCGTCGCGCACCTGCACGCTATGTTAGGCATTGCCCTGGAACGGTTTCGTTTCATGCAATCTCTGGAGCAAAAGCAACAGACCCTGCTGCTGTACAAGACCGCGATGGATGCCTCCGCAAATGGCATCGTAATTTCCAATTCTTTTGCCGAAGACCTCACAATCCGCTATGTCAATCCAGCCTTTGAGCAGATTACCGGCTACAGCACGGAAGAAGCCGTGGGCCAGAATTGTCGGTTCCTTCAGGGAGCAGACAAGAACCAGCCCCAGTTGGATGTGTTGAGAGAGTCATTCCGCAAGGGCGAGGCATGCACCGTGGAAGTAAAAAACTATCGCAAGAACGGGACTATGTTTTGGAACTCCCTCAGCATCGCGCCGGTGCGGAACAAGGAGGGCAGCACTACCCATTTCATCGGCATTCAAAACGACGTAACCAAATTGCATACCGCGATTGCAGAAAAAGCCCGCGCCAACGCCCTGTATAGCGCGCTGATGGGGACGGCGGAGCTGGTGGTTCGCGCGCAGAGCGAACGCGAATTGCTGGATGACCTTTGCCGCCTGCTGGTCGAGAGCGCGTTGTTTCCCCATGTGTGGGTGGGTCGGCCCAATAGCGCGGGGGACGTCGAAGTCATCTCTCTTTTCAGCAAACTTGAATCGACGGAATACTGGTATCGACCTAACGTACAAACGGACGATGAAAACAGAATTCTCATCGTGCGCGCCTGGCGCCAGTCCCGCCTGGTATATACGAACGATCGTCTTGCAGAGCCGGATTACCCCGTCATACAGGATTTGTTTCGAGAGCACGGACTGCGGGCCACGGCTGTCGTTCCTATTTATCGGGACGGCGAACTATGGTCGTTGCTGACGCTCCTCTCAGGTGAAATTAATATCTTCAATGCAGAACTGCTGGAGTTGCTGGAACGGATCGCGCGACTGGTCGGCCATGGCCTCGACGCGCTTGACCTGCGCAGCATATTGGACAACGAACGACAGCATCAGTCCTGGCTCGCGCGTCACGATCCATTGACCGATATTTTGAATCGCCGCGGACTGATGGAACGTCTCGAAGAGGCCATCGCGCGCGCGCGCCGCCATAAGCGTCAGTTAGCAGTTTGCGTGATGGACCTCGATGGCTTCAAGATCATCAACGACCTGCATGGCCACCCCGCCGGCGATCTATTGCTGCGCACCATTGCGGAACGGCTACAGGTAACCTTACGCCAAACCGACGCCGTAGGCCGCCTGGGTGGGGACGAATTCGTTTTAATACTGGAAGACCTGGACCAGCCGGAAGACCTGAGCATCACCCTTTCCAGGGTACAGGCATCTGTTGAAGCCCCCATCCAACTTCCCAATGGACGGAGTACAGCAGTCAGAAGCAGTACCGGAGTGACGCTGTTTCCGCAGGATGATTCTTCTCCTGAACGCCTGCTCCGCCATGCGGACCGCGCACTGTATGAATTGAAAGAAAGTAAAGAAGAAGAGTCAGGTCAGCGCTGGGTGGTATTTCACGCTGAGGCGGATGAAAAGAAATATGTGCGGCAGAAGACGATTCTTTCCCTCTTCCGCGCGGGAATGGTTCGCGTCCATTATCAGCCAGTCGTCAATTTACAGACCGGCAAAGTCTCTGGCGTGGAAGCCCTGGCCCGACTGATCGACAAAAGCAACAACCTTCTGCTCCCTGCCGATTTTCTTCCACAATTAGGCGTGTCCGAACTGATCACGCTGACCCATCAGGTGCTGGCGCAGAGCATTCAGGATTTAATCCGTGCCGAGAAGTCTGGATTTTCTCTGAACGTCGGTATTAATTTTGAACCTTCAACCCTCGCCGATCCAAAGGCGATGGAGGACTTGTGCCTGCAGATTGACAGCAGCGGACTGGCGCCTCATCGCATCGTGTTTGAATTGCTGGAGCGCGCCGACACACTCTCCCTGGCCGGCTCTCAAGAGGCGCTTCAGAATTTGAAACTCCGTGGAGTAAGGATTGCACTCGATGATGTTGGAAGCGCCTACTCTTCCCTTTTACGCGTAAAAGAACTGCCAGTCGACACTATCAAGTTGGATCGCTCGTTTTTGATTGGGCTGGAGCGCCAACCGAAGGAACTGCGTTTCATCATGAACATGTGGCACTTGGCGCAATCTCTTGGACTGGGCCTTGTAGCGGAAGGTGTGGAAAGCGCTGACACAGTCGATGCACTGGCAGCGCTTGGAGTACGCCATGCGCAGGGCTATTCCATCGCGCAGCCCATGGGGATCAAAGAGCTTTTGGCCTGGCTGCAGCAACATAAGCCGGTGGGCTGGACCAGACCGAGGACCTTGCTGGGCGCAGTGGCACTGCAACTGCGGTATCTGGACGCCACAGAACGGATACTGGAACAGAGCCCATCTTTCCTGCAACATCTTGTGGCCCGCGATCCGTATTCGCTGTTAGAGGTAGGGACAGGAATTCATGGGACGGGCCCACTGGCATCGCAACTGGTGGAAGCACACCGTAAATGGCACGCTACCATGACATCTTTAGCTTCCGAGCACAGTGGAGTTGTTGATCCTCAGGATTTTCAAACGGCCCGGGCCGCGTATGAAGAAGAAATGTTCCTCGCTGCACTGAATACGTTGCCCTCGGAGCAATAACAAACTCCGCAGTTCCCTACGATTGCATACACTGGCTAGAATGGATCCTCAAACCACAGAAGCTTTCGATCAGGCGAACATCCAACAGGCACTCTTGCAGGCAGATCTGGCTCAAGTGGCTGGAGAAGTGCCCGTCGGCGCGATCATCCTGCATGGTGATGGGACGGTCCTCGCTAGCGGACAGAACCGCGTGATCCGAGACCATGATCCCAGCGCGCATGCGGAAATTGTAGCTTTACGCGCGGCTGGGCAGGCGCTCGGCAACTATCGACTGGAAGACTGTACGCTGTATGTAACACTGGAACCCTGCGCGATGTGTGC
>JAJYGR010000346.1:5108-14160 GCA_021790655.1 Acidobacteriota bacterium
ATGATTCATGCACGTATCGCGCGACTGGTGTTTGGGGCGTTCGACCCAAAGGCTGGAGCTGTCGTCAGCGTGCTCCAGGTCCTGAACCATCCCCGCCTGAACCATCAGATCGAACTGACGGGGGGCGTGATGGCAGAGCAATGCGGCGACCAGCTTCGTCGTTTCTTTCAGGAGCGCCGCGAGGCCCGTACTTAAGCGTCAGCGTCAATTCTTCACGCGCACCGTTGGGGTCACAGACATACCTGGACGCAGCAGATGGTCGGCATTTTCATTCGGGTTGGTGAAATCCAGGCGCACCGGGATACGCTGCACTACTTTGACGTAGTTGCCAGTTGCATTTTCCGGCGGGAACAGGCTCAACATCGATCCCGTCGCGCCGCCAATCTGTGTCACCTTGGCGTGGTATGTCCGACCGCCGTAGGCATCCACCGTGACAGTAACGGGCTGGCCCACGCGCATGTGGTCTAGCTGCGTTTCCTTAAAGTTTGCAGTGATCCAGACATTGCTGAGCGGAATCAATGTCATCAGCGTCTGGCCCGCGCTTACGTTTTGCCCCACCTGCGCCGTCTTCTTGTTCACAATGCCGGAGTCGGGCGCTACGATCTTGGTGTAGCTCAGGTTCAGGCGATCTGTTTCCAGCGCTGCCTCCGCCTGCTGTACCTGGGCGGCGGCGGCGTCGGCTTTGGCCTTTTGCGCCGCCACCTGCTTAGGGCCGGTTCCCGCAGAATTGTAGTTGGCCCGTGCCGATGCGAGCCGATCGTTGGCCACGCGCACCTGTTCCTGCGCGGCAAGTAGATTTGCCTGTGCCTCGGCAAGCTGGGCTTTTTTGCCAGCAGCCGTAGCTACTATGGCGTCGAACTGCTGCCGGGAAACGACATCCCGCTTCACTAATGGCGTGTAACGCTGTAGATCAAGCTGCGCTTTGGTGTTGTCGGCCTCTGCGGCCAATACCTGCGCTTGCGCTGCATCCAGTTGCTTTTCCGACTGCGCAATGGTGGACAGAGCGGCACGCACATCGGCGCCGGCAGAACTCAGCGTCGCGTCAGTCGACGTAGTTGTAATCGGCACACTGGCCAGAGCAGCTTCATAATTCGCTCTTGAAGTAGCAAGGCTCGCTTCCGCATTGTCAAGCTCTGCCTGGGCGTCTCGTGGATCGATCTCCACCAGCACCTGCCCCTTTTGTACGCGCTGGTTGTCTTCGACATTCACTTTTGTGATGTTGCCTTTGACGCGCGCGCTGATCTGCACCAGATTGCCATCGATCTGGGCATCGTCGGTGCCTTCGTAATAGGTGGAATGCCACCAGTAAAGCGCCACTCCAATCACCACCAGAACGATGGCCCCAATGATGAACAAGCGTTTGCGCGCGGGAGGAGTTTGCGAATGTAACTCGGTGTCGTCCACGTGCCGGTCATTTTCGTTGGGCTGCGGCACGGTCCGATTGGATTGCTGTTGCGTTTCTTCGGGTCTTGAGTCCGCCACGATTACTTTCCTCCGAGATAGGTCTTGTACTGTGTCTGTGCCACGCCGACAGCGCGCGCTAAAGAAAGCCTTGCCACGTTAAGCTGATACAGGCTGCCGACAAACTGGTCGTCAGCCTGTGCGACGGATGACTGCGCCTGCGACACCGCCAGATTGTCCGAGACTCCGGCCTGGAAGCGGTCCTGCGCTTCCTTTAACGTCTCATTCGCCAGATCCACGTTGCTGCGGGAGACAGTGACAAGTTTCTCCGCGGCCTGAATGTCAAGGATTGCGTCCTGCACATCCGCCCGGATTTGACCTTCCATGTCGTTCAGCCTGGCGCGAGCTACTTGCAGCTGCGCATCGGCAATCTTCGCATCTCCGCGCAGCTTGCCTTCTTCAAAAACTGGCCCATTGATTTTGCCGGTTGCATTCAGCGTCGCGTAGGAGTTGCTGGGGTTCACCCCAATCTCGCCGTAATCGACTTCCGCCGTCACCTCCGGCAGCCGCTCGGCATGTGCCGCTTTCAGCGATTGCTCGGACGCCAGGACGTGCTGCTGCGCAGCTTTCAAATCGTTGCGATTTTTCAGGGCCAGCGCCATGGCTGCATCGACGGTGGGCGTCTCCATTTGCGAATAGGGCGTTGGATCGGTCAGCTCGAATTTTTGATTGAGAGGCAGACCGATGGCGCGCGCCAGGGCGATGCGGTCTTTCTGGTATTGGTCCCGGGTTGCTATGAGCGACTGCTGCTGCGTCTGATAGTCTACGCGGGAGCGCAGTTCATCGAGTCGTGGCGAAACTCCGTTGCGATGGTTCTCCACTGCCTGATCCAACGAAACCTTGGATGTCTGCATTTGCGCCTCGACAGAGGCGATTCGCGCCGCATCCGCCAGGCATAAAAGATATGCGTTGCCAACGGTCAAAACGACAAGATCTCTGGAGTCGGCGGCTGACAGCTTGCTGGCGGCAAAGTTATGTTTGGACGCCAGGTAATTCTGCAAAGACGAAACGCTCAGCACCGCTTGGTCAAGTTGAACGCGAAAATCCGTGTATCCGTAAGGGCCGATGACAGCGGGGAAACCTGGAATCCTCAACCCTTCCGCCTGCAAGTTGACTTGCGCGACGGAGTCCTGCGCCGTGCCCGTTACCTTGGGGAGCAAAGCCTGCAGGTCCTGAAGCTTCTCTCCGCCTGCACTTTGCACGTTGGTATTTTGCAGAATCGCGCCCAGATTGTTCTTCAATCCCATGCGAATTGCGTCGTCCAATGCCAGTGGCAGCACCCCGGACGTGACTTTCTGTTGCACCACGCTGCCCTGATAGGGACTGGTCGAGGATGTCGTCGAGGAAACCTGTCCCTGGGCAGCAGATTGGACAAGATAAATCGCCGCTGCTGTCAGAACCAGGAACTGTAGGCTGGGCCGCCAAGGTCTTTTCAGAAACATTTGCCTTTCTTTCACTGGTAAATTGCGGACCTGACCGCTTATTGAATTTTTATGGACAAGATACTGATAATGCATTCTGTCGAACGGTTGAAAAAAATTTTTCAGCTTCAACTGTTATCTTCCGGGCCTTGCAAGCCTGCATGATATACACGGAACAAACACGAGTTCGGCATAAGACGACTACAACCTATGATACCGGATCGATATTTTGCGAGACTCCGTTGCTTTCTTTTTCCTTTTACATGTTCTGTTGGCCTCGTCCTGCTACCCTCCATCGCATGGATTTGAGACACTGGTATAGATATCGCGAAAGACGGGCCAGCATTCATGTCGGCAAGAAGTTCTACTACTCCTACTCCGCAAAGCATGACCCGATACTTCAGCCGGGATGAATCCTGGCTTGACTTCAACTGGCGCGTTCTGGAAGAGGCGCAGGACGCCTCCAATCCGTTGCTGGAACGCGTAAAATTCCTGGCCATCACCGCGAGCAATCTGGATGAGTTCTTCGAAATTCGCGTGGCCGGCATATTGCAGCGAATTGAAGATGGCGACAACGAGCCGGGTCCCGATCTGCTTACCCCGCAACAAACGCTCGACAGTCTGGCGAAAAAGACGCATGCTTTTGTGTCCGACCAATACAAATGCTGGAACCGGCAGCTTCTGCCTGCGCTTGCCGAGGCCCGGATTCGAACGCTGGCATGGAAAGATCTGGACGAAAATCAACATGAATACGCCCTTCGCTTCTATCAGAGCGAAGTCGATCCTTTATTGACGCCCATCACCATCGACCCAGCGCATCCTTTTCCCCGCGTGCTGAACAAAGCGCTCTGTCTCGCGCTGTTATTGCATCGCAAGCGAAAAAGCTCCTCCAGCGCGGTACTGGGCGTGGTCACCGTCCCCCGGGCCTTGCCTCGGCTGGTTGCTCTGCCTGCGTCCAACGGTCACACGGACTTTATTTTTCTGCATGACCTGATTGAGTCTCAGGCGGCCGCCATGTATCGCGGATACGAGTTTCTCTCGCGGACCGCCTTTCGCGTCACGCGTAACAGCAACTTGTATCTACAGGAAGAAGAAACGCGCAGTCTGCTCGAAAGCGTACGCAGCGAATTGCACAACCGGCGCAAGGGCGATGCCGTCCGGCTGGAGATTGAGAGCGATGCTTCTCCAGAAATCGTCGAACGGTTGCGGGCGAATTTTGAACTGGATGATTTTCAGGTCTTCTACACAGACGGCCCCGTCAATCTTTCACGCCTTATGAATCTCTATACAAAAACCTCGCGACCCGAGCTGAAATATCCGCCGTTTGTAGCGCGTGGCCTGCGGCTGCATCGCGAATCCATCAATCTGTTCGATGAGATTCGCCGCCGCGACATTCTGCTCCACCACCCTTATGACTCCTACGACACCGTTGTGGATTTTATCCGGGCCGCAGCCGAGGACCCAACAGTCCTTTCCATCAAACAGACCCTCTACAGGACAAGCGCCAATTCGCCGATTTTTCAAGCCCTGCGCGAAGCGGCGCAAAGTAAAGAGGTGACAGTTGTCGTCGAGTTGATGGCCCGCTTCGACGAAGCATCGAACATCCGCTGGGCGCGCGATCTGGAAGACGCTGGCGTCCAGGTGTTCCACGGTATCGTGGGCCTCAAGACCCACTGCAAGCTGGCGTTGCTGGTCCGCCGCGACCCGGAGGATGGCGTCATCCGCCAATACGCGCATCTGGGTACGGGAAACTACAACGCGGAGACTGCACTGTTCTATACGGACATCAGCCTGCTTACGGCGAATCCCACGATCACGAATGCGGTCCATAGCGTATTCAATTATTTGACCGCCCACGCGGAGTCTGACGACTACCTCCCGCTTTTGGCCGCGCCGCTGAACCTTGCCGAGGGCTTTGCGCAGCGGATCCATCGCGAAGCGCAACACGCCGCTGAGGGACGCCCGGCACACATCATTGCCAAAACGAATTCCCTGCTGGACCACAGCATCATCGAAGCTTTGTACGCGGCATCCCAGGCTGGTGTGCAGGTTGACCTGATCGTACGCGGCATCTGCGCGCTCCGCCCTGGAACCAAAGGCATGAGTGAGAACATTCGCGTACGGTCCATTGTAGGCAGGTTCCTGGAACACAGCCGCGTCTATTACTTCCAGAACGGCGGCGAGGAAGAAATTTACTGCGGCAGCGCCGACTGGATGCCCCGCAATCTGTTTGAGCGCTGCGAGGTCGCCTTTCCAGTTTTAGACCCACAACTGCGGCAACGCATTCGCGAGGAGATCCTGGCAGCCTATCTTGCGGACAATGTGCAGGCGCGTCTGCTGCTTCCCACGGGTTCCTATGTGGACGCCAGAGCGCAAACAGGCAATCTTCAGCCAGCATTCCAGGCACAAGAATTTCTGATTCGTCTGGCGGAAGGCAAGGCCACACTGAAGGACATTCCAGCACATGCGACTACCGATACTCTTTCGACGCAACCCAGCGCAGCTTCGCCTTCACCCCACACAAGCAAGGCGAAGAAAGGCAGGACATCTGGCAGCAAAGCAGTTGCCTCCAACGCGAAACATGTATTGACTCTGAAGGAATAAAGAGCGACGGTAACTTAGAAACGCGGACCTTCTGCTCTGCGTCGAATACCATGAGAACTGTATGTGCCGACAATCTAGGGAAGCTCCGATTAGGTCTGGTTTGTATCAGGGCACGACTTCAGTCGTGCTGTAAATGGTTGAAAATTGGTGGGCTTCAGCCGCTGAGTGATTTTCTAGCGACTTAATCAGACCTTCCCTGGATGAATTGATGGTCAGTGTAGCCGGATGTTAAAAACAGTCATTCTGAGCGGAGGTCGTTCGCCGTGGCGACCTCAGAATGACACATCTTATCTTCGACTACAGTATCTGTGAATCCGTTCCAAGGAAATTCTTATCGTGCCCAGTTGCCAACCCACGCTTATAGAGACGCGCGCAGAATATCGAACCCCCACACGACTTGGCCGCGCCCCGTGGGTATGGTGGCACCTGCTCAGCCTGGATGCGCCTACAGTTGCCATTCTGTGGTGTTGGTTTTTCGCTGCTGCATTCGGACTAAGTTTCCCCTGGGTCGCTTTACCCACTCTGGCCCTCGGCACATGGTGCGTTTACGTCGCAGATCGTCTTTTGGACGGATGGGGACCGACCGAAACTTCCAATCTGCGCGACCGTCACTGGTTTTACCTGCGCCATCGCAAACCATTTACCATCGCGTGGCTTCTGGCTGCAATTCCGCTGGCATATTTGGTCCTGCATCGCGCGCAACGTTCCGTACGGACCGATGATGTTTTCCTTGGCCTGATCGGAGTGGTGTATTTTCTGCTGATTCATGGCCCACATTCCAATACGCGGCATCCTGGCTATGCTCGCTGGTTTCCAAAGGAACTCGCCGTCGGTTTTTTGTTTGCCATCGCAACCGCGGTCCCAACGTGGGCCCGGCTGGCGGAGCATCGCAGTATTCTGGCGGCATCCGTCTTCACATTTGGAGCTGCGTGCTGGCTCAATTGTGTTGCCATACAGGTGTGGGAGGACGCTGAAGACTCTCAGGAAATTACGCATACGATTCTGGCAGGCTTTGTGCGTTCCAAAGAGAAAGCACGCAGTCGCGGACTCACTGAATTTCTGGGTGAGCACCTTACCGGTTTTGCTGGCTCGGTCGGCCTTCTAAGTTTTATATTTGCGCTGGACACTGCGCAGACTGGTCTCTGGCCGCTGTTCGCCGCCGTTACCGCGAGTGCCCTCTTATTTCTCGTGCTGATCCGCAACAGCCATCGATTCAGCGTGCTCTCTCTGCGCATTGCCGCCGATGCAGCACTGCTCACCCCACTGCTATTTCTATTGCGCGTGCGCTAGATGCCGTCTCATGAAACGCCTCATTTCGACAGCCCGAATTTTGATCCGCTGGCGAGAATCTATCGCTGGATGGAATATTGCAGCTTCGGGCCGATGCTCGAACGATGCCGCTTCCGCTTTGTATCGCAATGCAGAGAAACGCGGAACGCGCTCATTCTCGGCGATGGGGACGGGCGCTTCGCAGCTCGGTTAGTTTCCATCAATGCGAACGTCCACATAGACGCGGTGGATGCCAGCACTGCCATGCTGTCTCAGCTTCGGGAACGCGTCGATCGTGTTTCTCCACAAGCAAGCGAGCAAGTGCGAACTTTCCACGACGATCTGCGCGGCTTTTCCCCCACTGGATCGGCCCACGATCTGGTGGTCTCACATTTTTTTCTCGATTGCCTGACTGACGACGAAGTCTGCAAACTGATTGAACGCATCTCGCCGCACCTGACTCCGCGCGCGCGCTGGCTGGTGTCCGAGTTCGCCATCCCCAGGGCCGGTTTGTGGCGTATCTGCGGACGATGGCTCATCCGCTTTTTATATTTTGCTTTCAAAAAAATGGCGCATTTACAGGTGAAAGAAATTCCCGACTATGCAGGGGCCCTGTCTCGCCACGGCTTTGAACGCCGCGAACAGGCCGAATTTCTAGGTGGTCTGCTGGTCGCGGAAATGTGGGAGCGAGAGGTTTTATAGGCGACTTTTGCAATTCGGCGTTACAATTCCCGCATGTTCCGAGCGCAACGTGTTTCTGTTGTATTTTTTCCTGGCCTGCTTTTTTGCCTGGCTGGCAGCCTGGCCGCTCCGCACGCAGCAGCTCAAACTGCCATTGCGACGAATGCCCCTGCCGGACAGCCGCTCTCGCAGCGCGTCGTCGCCTATACCATCGACGCCAAGGTCGATACGCAGAAGAAGACCGTCGATGCCACCGAGACGCTGGACTATAAGAACCTTACCGGGCAGCCCCTCGATACCTTTCCGTTCCACCTCTATCTCAATGCATTTCGTCCGCAATCGTCCTTTGCGTATGAAACGCACCTGGGCGGCGGCATTCGCGGGTCGGCGCACGACTACCCAAAAGATGAAATTGGCGGCATCACGATTAATCAGATTTCCGCCGATGGGTATGGCGACCTGACCCAGCAGATGCAGTTCACCGCGCCGGATGATGGCAACATGAATGACCACACCGTCATGCAAATCCATCTGGCGAAACCGCTGGCTCCGGGCGAAACCATCCATTTCCATTTGACCTTTCACGACAAATTTCCTTTGTCCGTGGCGCGCAACGGCTACAAACGCGACTTCCTCATGGGCGGCCAGTGGTTTCCCAAGGTCGGCGTCTTCTGGCATGGCGCGTGGAATTGCCACCAGTATCACGCGACGACAGAATTTTTCTCCGACTTTGGCACGTTTGACGTCAAGCTGACCGTGCCCAATCGTTACACGGTTGGAGCCAGCGGCGTGCAGGTCGGCGAACAGAAGAATGGCAACGGGACCAAGACGCTGCATTTCTACGGCGAAGACATCCACGACTTTGCCTGGGCAGCTTCGCCACATTTCATCGTCGTCGATGAAAACTTCCAGAACAGCATGGGGACGGTGAAGCTGCACGGTCTGGTTCTGCAAGCGCACGCGAACCAGGCGAAGCGCTACATGTCCGTATTGAAGCGCACCATGCTGAAGTTCGATGAATGGTACGGCGTCTTCCCTTATAAACAAATGACGCTGATCGATCCTGAACCAGGGTCGGAAATGTTTGGCATGGAGTATCCCACGCTGATTACCGCTGGCACCAGTTGGTGGGCGCCGCAATCGCTGCCCATCGGCCTGGAAACGACCACGGAACATGAGTTCGGTCACCAATATTGGTATGGCATGGTCGCCACCAACGAGTTTGAAGAAGCGTGGCTGGATGAAGGCATCAACTCGTATACCGAAGCCAAAGTGATGGCTGCGCTGTATGGCAAGCAAACGTCTGCCATCGATCTACGCTCCGACACAATGAGCGACCTGGAAACGCAGCGGCTAGGCTATCTGAGCGAGCCGGATTACGACCCCATGACGCGCTGGGCATGGAAGTTTTACAACGCAAGCAGCTATGGCGCCATCACCTATGGCAAAACGGCTACCGCGCTGACGACACTGGAAGCGATCGTCGGCGAACCCACCATGCAGAAAGCGCTGCGCGTTTATTTTGAGCGTTATAAATTCAAGCATCCGACCGGCACGGACTTTTTGAACACGATCTCTGAAGTCTCCGGACGCAATGATCTTGGCCCATATTTCCA
>JAJYGR010000224.1 GCA_021790655.1 Acidobacteriota bacterium
GCCGAGAGATTGGCAACATATACTGTCGGGGTAACTCATGTCAATACAGGGGTTAAGACGGGAAGTTTTGGAAGCCAACCGCGCCATTGTGCGGCATGGGCTGGTACTGTTTACGTTTGGAAACGTGAGCGGGATTGCGCGCAACGAAGGGTTGGTGGCGATCAAGCCGAGTGGCGTCGATTATGAGGCATTGACACCAGAGGACATGGTGGTCACGGATATGGACGGAAAGATTGTAGACGGCAGATTGAAGCCATCGTCCGATCTGGCGACGCACCTGGTGTTGTATCGCGCTTTTCCGGAGATTGGCGGCGTCGTACACACGCATTCCGAATACGCTACGGCATGGGCGCAGGCGGCAAAGCCAATTCCCTGCTATGGAACGACACATGCCGACTACTTCCACGGCCCGGTTCCTGTCACAGAGATGCTGCGCGCGGACGAAGTGGGCGACGAATATGTGCGCAATACCGGCGAAGTAATTCTGCGCTGCTTTCGCAATGTGGACCCGATGAGCGTTCCCGCCGTGCTGGTGGCGGGACATGCTCCATTCTGCTGGGGAAAAACGGTCGAAGACGCGGTGCACAACGCCGTGACGCTTGAATATGTTGCAAAGCTGGCACTGCACACAGAGATGCTTGCTGGGCCGAAGGCAGGAATTCCGCAGCACTTGCTGGATCGGCACCACAAGCGCAAGCACGGAGCGAACGCAACCTATGGGCAAGACAACGAGGCGAAATAAGAAATGACCGTGCTGCCAAGCCCACTCATGCTGTCTGCTGTTGTCGCATTGCCGCCGCAGCATCTGGCGCATCTGGCGCCGCTCGATATCGCCATCATCGCGGTGTACTTCGCGATGGTGATTTACATCGGCTTTTACCTGAAGCAGCGCAACAACACCAGCGAGGAGTTTTTTCTTGCCGGCCGAGAGATGACGGCGTGGATTGCCGGGTTAAGTTTCATCTCCGCCAACATGGGCTCGCTGGAACTGATGGGCTGGGCCGCTTCCGCCTATCAGTACGGCATTCTTGCGGCGCACTGGTTCTGGATCGGCGCGATCCCGGCCATGCTGTTTCTCGGCCTGGTGATGATGCCGTTCTATTACGTCTCGAAGACGCATTCCGTGCCGGGCTATTTGAAGTTGCGGTTCGGCGAGTCGAGCCGGCTGTTGGCCGCCGTTTCCTTCGCCATCATGACGGTGCTGATGAGCGGCATCAATATGTATGCCATGGCGCTGGTGATGAAAGTAGTGCTAGGCTGGAACATCAACTTCAGCATCTGGGTCTCGTCGGTTACGGTGGCGTTATATGTTGCGCTCGGCGGCCTGCGCTCGGCCATCTTCAATGAAGTTTTGCAGTTCGTGCTGATCTGGGCCGGGGCGTTGTTGATTCCGATTCTTGGGCTGATTGAAACGCATGGATGGGTCGGAATGCGGGCCAGAATTCAGCATAATTTTCCCGGCCAGGATTTTACCCACATGTGGCACGGGCTGGGCGCTTTCAACCATAACCCTATGGGCGTGCATTGGACGGGCATCGTCTTCGGACTGGGTTTCGTGATCGCGTTCGGCTATTGGACAACGGACTTTCTTGTGGTCCAGCGTGTGCTCTCTGCACAAAACCTGCGCGCCGCGCAGATGGCCCCCATCATCGGCGCTGGCTTCAAGATGCTGGTGCCGATCATTGTGATCCTGCCTGGGCTGCTCGGTCTTGCCGTGTTGCCGCATTTGCTGCCGGAGAGTGTGGCCGCACATGTGCCCGGCGCGAACAGTTATAACGAGGTGCTGCCGCTGATGCTGGTGCGCTACTGCGGACCGGGACTGCTGGGCCTTGGCATTACGGCGCTGATTGCTGGATTCATGTCCGGCATGGCGGGCAACGTCAGCGCATTCTCCGCCGTCTGGACCTACGATATCTATCAGGCGCAAATCAACAAGCGCGCCGCCGACAGTCACTACGTCACTATTGGAAGATGGTCTACGATTCTTGGCGTGCTGGTCAGCATCGGCGCGGCCTATCTGGTGATGCAGTTCGCCAGCATCATGGACTACGTGCAGGCGCTGTTCAGCTTCTTTATCGCGCCATTGTTTGGCACGGTGATTCTTGGCATGTTGTGGAAGCAGGCCACGGCGGCGGGCGGCTTCTGGGGATTGCTGTCCGGGACCGTGACGTCGGTCAGCCTCTATCTGTGGGTGCATTTCAACCCTGCAGCACTGGCGCATGTGGCGTTCTCTGTTCACGCCAAAACAATGGCGGAAAATTTATATCGCGCGCTGTGGGCATGGATCGTCTGCGTGGTCGTGACTGTCGTCGTCAGCATGTTCACCACGCCGAAGACGGACGCGGAACTGAATGGTCTGGTCTACGGCGCGACCGTACTGCCCAAGCTGGAAGCGGTGCCGATCTATAAAAACCACTGGTTCTGGGCAGCCATCGTGATTACTGGCTTCTTCATTGTCAACGTAGTTTTCTGGTAGAGGTTTCCGATGCACAAGGCAAATGTTTCCATCTGGTTTTTCAACGGCGTGCTGCTGACAACCTACGGCCTGATGATTGGCGGCTACGGTGTGTACGAGCTGATCAGCGGCCACACGCCTCCGGTGGTGCTGGCGTACCTCCATGCTCCGCTGTGGTGGGGCGGCGGAATGCTGGCCCTGGGGCTGCTCTACTGTTTCAAGTTCGCTCCCGGCAAGGACAATCACGCAACAAAGTAACGCAGGAGAAAATTATGAGCACCAGACAACTGACCTTCGGCATGATCGTTGGCAACCGCGGATTCTTTCCCGACCATCTGGCGAAAGAAGGCCGCGAAGAGATGTTGCAGGTGCTGGAAGCCGCCGGCATTCGCGTCATTGCGCTGACGCCGGAAGCGTCGAAATACGGGGCCATTGAAACGCATGAAGAGGCGAGGCGCTGCGGCGACCTGTTCCGCCAGCATCGCGATGAGATCGATGGCGTCATCGTCACACTGCCGAACTTTGGCGATGAGCGCGCCATCGCCGACGCCATGCGCTACTCGACGCTGAAGGTCCCTGTGCTGGTGCAGGCCACGCCGGACAAAACATCCAAGATGTCGATCGCCTTTCGCCGCGACAGCTTCTGCGGCAAGATGTCGGCCTGCAATAACCTGATGCAGTATGGCATTCCCTACTCGCTGACCAAGTTGCACACCGTCTCGCCCAACTCCGATGGCTTCAAAAAAGACCTGGCGTGGTTTGCCGCCGTCTGCCGCGTAGCGCGCGGATTGACCAACCTGCGCATCGGCTCCATCGGCGCGCGCCCGGCGGCCTTCAACACCGTGCGCTACAGCGAAAAGCTACTCGAAGCCAGCGGTATCTCTGTCGAACCGATTGATTTGTCAGAGATTCTTGGTCGCATCGACCGGCTGAAGAATGGCGACAGCAACGTCGAAGCGAAACTCGCCGCGATCAAGAAATATGTTTCCACCGGCGAGGTGCCGGAACCGGCGCTGGTGAAGATGGCCAAGCTTGGATGGGTGATCGAGCAGTGGATGCAGCAGACGCAAACGACGATCAGTGCAGTCCAGTGCTGGACCTCCCTCGAAGAATACTTCGGCGTCGTTCCCTGCACCATCATGAGCATGATGAGCGAAAACCTGATTCCTTCCGCATGTGAAGTGGACGTGGTTGGCACACTGAGCATGCACGCGCTGGCGCTGGCCTCGGAAACGCCAAGCGCGCTGCTCGACTGGAACAACAACTACGGGGACAATCCAGACAAGGCCGTCTGCTTCCACTGCTCGAACCTGCCGAAACATTTTTTCAACGAGGTCATCATGGATTTTCAGGCCATCATCGCCGGGACCGTTGGTAAGGAAAACACCTTTGGCACTTGCGTGGGCCGCGTGAAAGCAGGCGCGATGAGCTATGCGCGCTTCTCCACCGACGACCACAACGGCGAGATGCGCGGCTACGTCGGCGAAGGAAACTTCACCAACGATCCGCTGGAGACCTTTGGCGGCGCGGGTGTGGTCGAGATCCCACGCATGCAAAGTCTACTGCGTTTCATCTGTGAAGAAGGTTTCGAGCACCACGTCGCCGCCAATTTTTCACAGAGCGCCAGCGCCGTTTACGAAGCGACCAGCAATTATCTCGACTGGAACATCTACTTCCACGAACCGGAAGAGGATTAATATGGCCATCGTTGCGGGAGTAGACTTCGGCACGCTCAGCGCGCGTATGTCGATCATCGACAGCGAGCGAGGACGGTTGGCGACTGCGGTCGCCGAGTACCCGCTGCATCGCAAACGCGAAGATCCCGACTACGCAACACAGTCGCATGACGACCAGATGCAGGCGCTGGTAAAGGCGTGCCGCCAGGCGATTTCCGCAGCGGGTGTATCGGGTGCATCCATTCAGGCCATTGCGCTCGATACGACCGGCTCCAGCGTGGTTCCCGTCGACGCGCACATGCAGCCGCTCGACGAGTATTACCTGTGGTGCGACCATCGCGCCAAATCGGAAGCACAGGAGATCACACAACTCGCGCATAAGCAGAACATCGAGGCCATCGAATGGTGCGGCGGCGTGTACTCCCACGAGTGGGGTTTCGCCAAGCTGCTGCATTGGCTGCGGCATAACCCAGACCAGCGCGCGCAGTTCGCCAGCGCGTTCGAGCACTGCGACATGGTGGCGGCCACGCTTGCCGGAGTGACCGACCCCTCGAAAGCGGTGCGCAGCGTTTGCGCGCTGGGACACAAGTGGATGTGGAACCCTCGCTGGGGTGGATTTCCGCCGCAAACATTTTTCTCGGCACTCGATCCGCTGCTTGATGGCATTCGCGAAAAACTGCAAAGTCCCGTCGAAACATCGGACCATCTCGCGGGGCATTTGAGCGCATACTGGGCCGAGCAGTTAGGCTTGAAGCCGGGCATTCCCATCCCAGTCGGCGCGTTCGACGCGCACTGGGACGCTATCGGCGCGGGCATTCGCGAAGGCGACGTGGTCAATGTAGTCGGCACTTCCACCTGCATCATCGCCATGTCGCGCGAGACCACGCTGGTCCCTGGAGTCTGCGGGATTGTTCCGGGCAGCGTGCATCCGGCCTTCACCGGCATTGAAGCGGGACTCTCGGCGACGGGAGACATCTTCGATGCCATTGCCCGTCGCGCTGCTACTACTGTGAAAGAGCTATCCAAGGGCTTGGAAAATTATCGCGCCGGGCAGACCGGTCTGCTCCGCCTGAGCTGGGACAACGGGGACCGCACGGTGCTGGTCAACGCAGAACTCGGCGGCGTCACATTGGGCTGGAACTTGCTGCACACTGCGCAGGATGAACTTTTCGCGGCCATCGAAGGCACCGCCATGCACACCCGAATCATTCTGGAACGCATGGCTGAGCATGACATTCGCGTCGACCGCGTCATCAACGCAGGCGGCGTGCCGCAACATAACGCTGTCCTCAATCAGGTCTACGCCAACGTCCTGAATAAGCCTGTGTTAGTTCCAGACGGCGTGCCCACCAGTCTCGGCTCCGGCATCATCGCGCTGCTTGCCGCAGGCGCTTACTCCTCAATAGAAGCTGCGCAACAGTCCATCTGCCTGCCGCACAGGACCTTCACGCCGCAGCCGGACGCGGTGGCCGTGTACGAACAAATTTACCCGCTTTATCGCGATATTTATTTCGCGCTGGGCCGGAAGGAAGCGGTGGCTGTACCATTGGGAAAAATCTTGCCCCAGCTCAAGTCACTGGCTGCTCAGGTCCAAACTTGATGTTCTTTGCGTTATCTTCAAATCGCAAGCCGTCGCTGTAGCAGTGGGAGATAAGATAAACATTTGTAGTCATTGAGGGGACAATCGATCGTCGTTGTCGCACGACGCACCGTAAAGTTTATGGCAGAGAAGAAGCGTAAACCGCGCACCAAAAAACCTCCTCGGATGGACATCCGCACAGTTGCGGCCCAGGCGAAGGTCTCTATCGCCACCGTTTCGCGCACCATCAATCACATTCCCAGCGTCGATCCCGCCATGGCCAAGCGTGTATGGAAGGCAATCGAAGAATTAAACTACGTTCCCAACACACAGGCGCGCGCCCTCGTTTCCGGCAGAAGTCACATTCTGGGCTTGATCGTCTCGGAAATTACAAACCCATTCTTTCCGGAACTCATTCAACAGTTTGAAGCGTGCGCCGTCGCGCGAGGCTATGAAATTCTTATAACTTCAACCAGCTACGATTCGAAGCGCATGGCTTCGTGCGTTCGCAGGATGGTTGAGCGCAAGGTCGATGGCGTCGCTGTACTGACCTTCGGCATTGAAGAGCCGCTGCTGGAACAATTATCCAATCAAAAAATCCCACTCGTATATGTCGATTCCAGACCGCACCAACCAGCCGCAGTTACGCTGAATGTGGATTATCAGCATGGCATCTGGCAAGGGGTACAACACCTGGCCGTATTGGGTCATCGAAAGATCGCATTCCTCAGTGGGCCTTTACATCTGTACACTTCCCAACTTCGCTACTTTGCATTTACCGATTCCCTGAAAGAGATTGGAATTCAGTGCAATCCCGCATGGCTGATCCAAGGCGACCATACGCTGGAAGGCGGTATGCGCAGGATGGAACAGCTCTTGCAGTTGGACGACCAGCCAACTGCCATTCTCTGCTCCAACGACATGTCCGCCATTGGCGTCATGCACGCGATCCTTGGCGCGGGACTGCGTATTCCAGACGACTTTTCCGTTGTCGGTTTCGATGATGTCCACATCGCGGAATTTATGTTTCCTCCGCTCACCACGATTCGTATGTCCTGCCGAGACCTGGCCCTGGGCGCAGTCACCGTGCTTTGCTCTAAGTTGAAAAATTCCGAATCGACAACCTCAGCCAACGCTTTAACAATCCCAACCGAGTTAATTGTCCGCCGCACAACCGGAATACCTAAAGACACCATACAAAACCTAAAACCTCTTCCAGATCGATCGAAGAGTGAGCGAAAAGTACCGTAACAACTATGCACTGGGTTTTATTTTTCAGTCCACGTCATCCGCAAAAGAGAGATGCCATGTCGAGGCAGTTTGATGTGCATCCGCACCTGTCCGTGGTCCGGCGTCATCCACTGAGGTGAGGTGGCTAACGCAAGCTGGCCCGCGGCTTTCAGTGTGGCATATTGCCCTGGCGTGGGATTCTGCGGAGATCCCATCTGTAGCCACGCTGTATATGCGTTGCTGTGTTCATCATCTATGCGGTATTGCTGCAGCAGTACGCGACCGACCGTGGGATTGATTCCCCGGACCGTTAGATGGACATTTGCAGCAGACCCGGCAACATCCTCATCACGATAATTCCACAGCATCACCGCTGCCGCGCCACGAGAGCTGGTTGCAAGCGCATCGATATCTGGCTGCTGTCGAACTCCGGAGCTCAGAATTTGATTCAACTCTACCGCTCCGCTACTGTTGGCTGCCACGCGATTACCGCCCATCAGCCCAGCCATGCGAAAGAAATCTAACTCCGGCTTATCGATACCATGCGTAGACAATGCTCTGAAGCCTTCAAAATATGGTTGATCTTCAAACTCAAAAGCCCAGGTAAGCATGCCTATCAAATTCACATGATCTCTCGCGGCCAAATCCAGCAGTCCTTTCATTGCGGCCGCAGTGTAGGTGGGATAAAGGGAACTATTACGATAGTCATTCTGCGGATAACGGCTCGAAACACAAGCCGCACAACCCTCTGGATCGGCCTCGCTCAAAATAATAGGCAAGTCTTGAAACCTGGTCGATTGGCGCACAATGGAAAATCCATTTGCGGCATTGTTCAACTCATGCTGCAAACCCATCTGCACATGTCCGTCTACCACCTTCGTGACGCCTTTGATATGGAATGAAATAAAGTCGAGAGGAATAGAACCACCGGTCGCAGCACTCTTGCCATTCGCGCAGTGATCGAGAAACGCTTTCAGGAAATCAGCAGCTTTGCCGCTGGGGCCTGGCCCTGTTGTCGCGGGACCGCCCACTCGCGCATTCGGAATCGCCTGGCGCACACCAGCGACAGCGTAGTCGTAGAGCTGGTCATATTGGGCTTGCGTCCCATGCCAGTAGAAGATGTCCGGCTCGTTCCACACTTCCCAATACCAAGTCGAAACGGTGGCCATTCCATAACGCTTTGCCAGATGGTTCGCAACCTGATACGTAAGTTCGCGCCATCGCGAATAGTCCCTCGGTGGGAACGACCAACCTTCGACTACTCCAGTCTTGGGTGGCCAGGGTACGTGATAGGGTTCTGGATGGCTGGAAAGCGCTTTCGGCATGAAACCCAGTTCCACCATCGGACGCACATGGGCCGCAGCATACGCGTCGAAGATGCCATCGAGAATTTTCCAGTTATATATAGGACGGCCATTGGCGTCTTCGGTATAGACGTTTGAGGAACTCCACTTCAGTTCTGGCTTTCCATCTCCACTCGCCAGCAGAAAATGCGCGCGGATATAAACCGGAACGGGGCTGAGGTCGTGCAATTGGCGTAGCAATGCCTGACCATTCTGGGTTGTAGTGTAGTTGGACTCGTCGTATCCAAACCAACTGTATATTGGCTGGAACGGGGCCAGTTTCTTCTGAAGATCGACATCGACAGTGACGGTAGATTGACTGAACCCTCGAATTGCTGTGAATAAGAAGCAGAGAAAAACGATGGTCTTGCGCATTGAGTTTGGCCCCTGTGGATTCGTTTCAACGTTGAATAGTAGTACTACCATCAGCGAATATCATAAATATATTGGCTATCGCTAACATGTGAATCCTGGCGCAAATTGCTTGCGTAGCCTATCGCAAGCCATGGAAATACAACACCGATCTTCTCTCACTGCATAAGAAGCGCGCGTTGAGAAGAATGTGAGAAGTCATAACCAATCCAGAGAAGGCAAAGAATGAATCGTCGAGACTGTTTGAAAGGGTTGGCTGCCATAGCATCCGTCAGCGCGTGTCGTGGCACGTACGCTGAATCTACCGGCATGCATTCCGTGGAGATAGCACTAGATCCGCGTCGTGCTGGAAGAAGTATTTCTTCTCAATTCATGGGCCTTGGCTACGAGATATCTTCCGTCGCAACGAAAGGGCTTCTGCATCCAGAGAATCGCTCTTACGTCCAAATGGTCCGTACACTTTCGCCGACAGGCGTTATTCGTATTGGAGGAAATACATCGGACTACGCCGCTTGGTCTCCTAATGCGAAGGCCGTCGCCGCGCCCAAGGCTACAGTAGTAAACGAGCAATCGCTCAAAGACCTAGCTGGGTTTCTTCGGGCTACCGGTTGGACGCTCATCTGGGGTCTAAACCTCGGACAGAATCGCGAGAATGAGGTTGTAGCAGAAGCACAGGCCGTAGCCGCAAGTGTTGGAGTTAGGTCTGTAACTTTTGAGATCGGCAATGAGCCGGACCTTTTTACTCCGGCCCATCGCGCTGCCGGATATGGGTACGAACAATGGTGGGCACAGTATCGGCAATATGCATCACAGATCGCGAAGGCAGTTCCGGGAGCGGTATTTGCCGGGCCTGACGTAGCCAAACAAACAGACTGGGTCGCCAAGTTTGCGATGCACGCTTCCGAAAACGTCAAACTCCTGACTCGGCATTACTACGCCGAGGGACCACCGCAAAACCCTGCATCGACGATTGAGAATTTACTCCAAACCGACGCCAATCTCGCCAGAATACTGATGCTGATGCAGGAAATTTCTCGCGCAAGCAATCTCCCGTATCGCATCTGTGAGACGAACTCATGCTATGGGGGCGGTAAACCGGGAGTGAGCGACACGTTTGCTTCCGCGCTTTGGGGACTTGATTATATGTTCACTTTGGCCGAAGCAGATGCGGAGGGGTTGAACATGGAGACTGGCGTGAACCAACTCGGATTTGTCAGCTCCTATTCTCCCATCGTTGCCAGAGAAGATGGCGGATATGTTTCGCGGCCGCTTTATTATGGAATGCTTGCATTTGCGCAGGCGAGCGGGGGCAGCATTTTGCAATTGGATTATGACGCAACAGAAGTTAAAGTGAGGGCGCATGCTGTCGCAGTGGAAAATGGCGCCTTGTTCCTTACGTTGATCAATAAGGATGCGAGGAAAATTATCGAAACACGCGTGGTTCTTCCGAAAAATTTTCGCGATGCGAGCGCATTTGCGCTGACCGCTCCGTCACTCGAAAGCAAAACAGGCGTCACTCTGGCGGAGTCCACAGTTTCCAGCGATGGAGTTTGGGTGCCGGTAAAACAACCCGCGCGTTCGATCCGTGACGGAATATTGGAGATTTTAGTCCCTGCTGCGAGCGCACTTCTTCTGAAGATTTCGCCCGCATAGAATGTAGCTGACTTCTTTGACAAACATGTTGCCGCACCCCGCCTGCCGACAGGAAGATATCGCCACGGAAGAGACCTGCGATATTGCCTTAATCCACGGAGATCCATATCGCAGCAGGGGTGTATGGGCGTCGATTTGCTTATAATTTAGGATGAAGTGATAAGGAATTCCTCAGCCGACGATGAGCATTCGTTGTGCGAATTTATCCGTGAATGTCGCATTCAAATGTAATCGCTTTCCAAGAAAGCGCCTAGAGGTGTCAATGTCTTCCAGTCATAGATTTTTTCGAGCTGCACTTCTAACAGTTTCGATTCCGTCGTTTCTTACTGTCGCATCGAGAAGCCAGGTCACTGTCATCACGCAAGTACCTGCTCAGGCGACCATTCAGGTCCATGCAGATCAACCTGCCAACTACCAGATTCCGCGTACCATCTTTGGCAGTTTTTTGGAACCGATCGGCAACTCGACCTATAACGGATTGTGGGCTGAAATACTGATGAATCCTAGTCTGGAAGAAAATCTATGGAGCGCGCGACGCATTTCCCAAATGGTCCGAGACGAGCCTTCTCTGGAGCGCTCCTCGCAGCTCGGCCTACCGCTGCCGTGGGAGCCGATCGATCCTCGACAAGGCAATCGATATGAGGCCCACTGGGGAGATGCCGCCAACTCCTGGCGCTCGCTGGAGGTGATAGGCGTGCCCGGCCAGCCGACTGGAATCAAGCAGAAGGTCTATCTGCCCGTCCATCGGACTTTGCGTTACACGGGAAGTTTGTATGCGAAGCATTTGAGTGGGCCCAGCCAGATAACGATTTCTTTGCGTCTCAGAAATTCCCCCGAAGTGCTGGCTTCTGCCTCGATTGCAGCCGAGGCCGTTGCGTGGACAAAATACTCCTTCAGCCTGCAACTGCCTGTGGGCAGTTTGCACCGGCTCGATCCAGCGGATTTTGTCGTGCAGGTGGCAGGCGATGAACGAGTCGATCTCGACCAGCTTTCGCTGCTCCCTTCCGATGCAATCGACGGTCTCGATCCCGACGCAATTGCGATGGCCAAGGCCATGAAGACCACCATGGTTCGTTTTGGCGGTAACTTCACTTCTGGCTACCATTGGCGAGATGGTATTGGCCCCGCCGACAAGAGAGTGAGCATGCTGAATATTGCCTGGGGCATACCGGAATACAACACCTTCGGGACCGATGAATTTCTGCGCTTCTGCAAGCTGATCGGCGCGGAGCCGCAAATTGCGCTCAACCTCGGCAGTGGCACTCCGCAGGAAGCCGCGGATTGGGTCCGCTATGTCGATACGCGCTTCAACGCGGGTAATGGCGGCCTGCTGTGGGAGCTTGGCAACGAGTTGTGGGGCACCTGGAACCTGGGCTGGCCCACGCTCGACCAATTGCCGAAAAGAACGCTCGAATTCAGCAAGGCGGTTCGCAAGATCGATCCAGATGCGCGGCTGATCGCCACCGGTGCAGATCCCGACCACTACCAGAAATGGAATGCGGCGCAACTTACCAATCCGGCAGGAACCTTCAACTATCTATCCACTCACTTTGTGGTCACAACGAATGCAGTCAAATTGGCAAATCCAACGCCTGATTTTGTTGCCGCTGCGACCTTTGCGTTGCCGGTCCAGTTAGGCCGCCAACTTCGCGATATGCAGAAGCAGATCAATCGGACGCCTGACTTTGCTGGCAAGACGCACATCGCCTTCACCGAATGGCTGTACGTGGGTGGAAGACACGCGCCGAATTTCACCAACATGGGCGGGGCAATCGGGGCGGCGGGATTCTTCAACATGCTGATGCGGAATGCCAACATCGTTCCGATTTCCGACATGACCGGCATTATGGAATTTGCGGGCATCTGGAAAAAGCGCAGCCAGGTGTATGCCGCGCCCGCATACTATGCGTTCCGAATGTATTCGACCGCCGATGTGGGCCGAACAGTTGCTGTCGATACGGCGGCTGGCAGCTACGACGTTCATAACGGAGTCGGACGCCTACCGGACATCAAGGGCGTGCCCTATCTGGATGTAGTTGCGGCGATGAACAGCGCAGGAAACACGCTGACTGTGTTTTGTGTGAACCGCGATTTGACAACTGATATTGCTACCGCCATCGATCTGCATGGCTTCCACGCTTCGCATAAGGTGCAAATCCAGACGCTTCAAGCAGGCAACATCTATGAGGTCAACGACGAGACCAATCCAGACCATATTGCGCCTACAAACAGCAGCGCAACAATTACGTCCGGCCGAATGCTATACACGTTTCCGCGCGAAAGTGTGACTGTACTGACCTTTCATACATTGTGATGATCGAGCGTTTTCACAAGTAGAACAATTGCATGGGTTGTTCCTTATAGCTGGCAGAACAGGTCTGGATTCTGCGAGAATATTGATATTAGCAATCTGGAGGTCAAATTGGCTTATCAGGAAAATTGCCGGGAAACAATGGCGTTGCGTAACAGGCGGATAAGCCGATGGACAATCCTCTATAAGTCGGCTGTCGCACTTTTGATTACCGTATGTCTCTGTGCGCCGCATATAACAGCCCAGCAGTCAGACTCTGCGTGGGAAACGGCATTTCGACAGGGAGCACAAGCGTTTCGCGACGGGGACATTCAAGCAGCGGAAAAGTCCTTCACACGGGTCACGCAGCTAGAACCTAATTTTGCCGAAGGACATTTCAACCTGGGTCTTGCGATGCAAAGACTTGGACACAATGCCGCTGCAGCCGATGAATTTCATACCGCATTAAGGCTGAAGCCTTCTCTGCGCGGTGGAGATTTATTTCTGGGAATTGCCCTCTATGCCAGTCACCAATACAAGCCGGCAATCCTGGCTCTTCAGCGCGAACTCGCACACGATCCCAAAGATGCGCAGGCAATGCTGTGGCTAGGCCGGACAGAGCTTGCGTTGGACGATCCTTCCGCTGCTTCAGAGGCCTTAGACAAGGCAGCCGCACTTGATCCTCATAATATCGACACTCTATATTATTGCGGGTATGCTCACATGCTTGCTTCCAAGGAAGCCTATGACAAGATGTACAAGGTAAATCCAAACTCCTGGCGCGTCCATGAAGTGCTGGGGCAGGCTTACTCGGAATCGGACCGTTATCAGCAGGCCATCGCGGAGTATCAGCAGGCAATTAAACTGGCCCCGCGAGAACCCCAGCTTCATGAATGGCTGGGTGATGAATATCTCGATACATCCAATAACGCTAAGGCAATAGAAGCGTATACAGGGGAACTCGAGGTTTTTCCCACAAACTATCACGCTATGTACAGCCTGGGCATGGTGCAAGTAGAAACCAATGATGCTCGCGATGGTGTCGAAGCTCTCCGCAAAGCAATCGCGGGCGATCCTACTCTGACTTCTGCCTACTATTACCTTGGGTGGGGTGAAAAAAAACTGGGAAACTACGATGCATCTTTGAAGTATCTGACGAAGACCATTCAAGTCCGTCCATCCCAGGATCTGGTGCAACGCGCTTACTATCAGATTTCCCGGGTCTATCGCCTTGTCAATCGGCCAGCAGATTCGCGCGCGGCTCTTGCACAGTTTGCCGCGCTCAAGCAAAAGTCAGATGAACAAAGAAACGCCAAGCTTTCAGAGTTAATGAAAAAACATGGCCAGCCATCTGCCGCCGATAACTCGTCCGATCCGAATCGGAATACAACTAATGCTCCGAAACAACCCTAGCGGCGAAAACAGAGGCGTACGCAAGCCCATTGGCAATGCCTTGCTTCTATTACTCTGGATGAGTATTGGCTATTGCTGGCTCGCGGCTTCTTCCAACTGCTTCGCTCAAAACTCTGGTCCAGGGACCACCAACACCACGAGCATTG